>CAMCEP010000206.1 GCA_945873675.1 Asaia bogorensis | reverse complement strand
CGCCGGCCGCGCGCGCCGGTAGCGCATTCATCAGCACTGAAGACGGATAGGCCGCTTTGCCGCCCGGCACGTAAATGCCAACTGCATCCACCGGCCCCCAGCGGAGCCCAAGCGTAAGACCAGCATCGTCGCGCATGACCAAATCTTGCGGCAATTGCGCGTGGTGGAAGGTCTCGATCCGCTCCGCCGCCAGGTTGAGCGCGGCGCGGAGTTCTGGCGCGATAGTCGCATCCGCCGCTTCAATCTCGGCTTCTGTGACCAGCAGCGCTGCGGCATTGGCGGGCTGCCAGCGGTCGAAACGCGCGGTGTAGTCCATTAGCGCCGCATCGCCGCGCGCGCGGATATCGGCGATGATACCGGCCACCACGCCATCGACCTTTTGCGTGGTTTCGCGAGCGTCATCCAATAGCGCGGCGAAGGCGGCTTCAAACCCAGAATCCCGCGTATCCAGCCGCTTCATGCCGTGGCTTCCAACGCGGTGCGGAAGCGCGCAATCCAGGCGCCAATCGCCTCTGGCCGCGTTTTCAGCGCGGTGCGATTGACGATGAGTTTCGAAGTGACATGCGCGATCACTTCACCTTCTTTGAGGCCATTGGCCTTCAGCGTGGAACCTGTCTGCACCAGATCAACGATCAGGCGCGCCAAGCCCATGGAAGGCGCCAATTCCATCGCGCCATTCAAATGCACAATCTCCGCCTGCACGCCGCGCGCGGCAAAATGGCGCTGCGCAATATTCGGGTATTTCGTGGCGACCGTGATTCGTGACCAGCGGCGCGGATCATCCGGGATGGCGTTCACCGGTTCGGCAATCGAAACCCGGCAGCGGCCAATGCCCAAATCAAGCGGGGCATAGATTTCCGGATAATCGAATTCCATCAGCACATCGGAACCGCAAACGCCAATCGCCGCCGCGCCATGGGCCACGAAGGTCGCGACATCGAAGGGGCGCACGCGAATGACATCCACTGTCGGATCATTGGTGGGGAAGCGGAGCCGACGGCTATCTTCATCCGCGTAATCTTCCGCCGGGATCAGTCCGGCGCGTGATAGGACGGGGTGGAGTTCCTTCAGGATACGCCCCTTGGGGAGGGCAATCACCAGCGGCGTATCGGTTTCAGCCGGTGCGCCATTCAGCGCATTGGGGATCGGGATATCCATGACAATCAGCCCGCCAGTCTTTCAATATCGGCGCCAACCGCCGCCAATTTCGCTTCCACCCGTTCATAGCCGCGATCGAGGTGATAGACGCGGTTCACAATCGTCTCACCTTCCGCCGCCAATCCGGCGAGAATGAGCGAGACCGAGGCACGCAAATCAGTCGCCATTACCGGCGCACCGGAAAGCTTTTTCACGCCGCGCACAATGGCAGAAGCGCCGTGGAAATTGATGCGCGCGCCCATGCGCGAAAGCTCCGGCACATGCATGAAGCGGTTTTCGAAAATCGTTTCCGTAATCATGGAAGCGCCTTCGGCCACGCACATCAGCGCCATGAATTGCGCCTGCATATCGGTGGCAAAGCCTGGGAAGGGTTCGGTCATCACATCGGCGCCGCGAAGCCCATTGCTACGCGTCACACGCAAGCCGCCTTCTTCTTCCGCCACATCAACGCCGGCTTCGCGGAGCGTGCGCGTGACCGCGCCCAGGTGATCCAAGCGCGCCCCTTGCAGCAGTAGCGACCCGCCAGTGATGGCGGCGGCGCAAGCAAAGGTGCCAGCTTCAATCCGGTCCGCGATGATGGGATGCGTTGCGGCGCCAAGGCTTGCCACGCCTTCCACCAGCAGGCGATCCGTACCGATGCCCTCAATCCTGGCGCCCATGCGCATCAGGCAGGCAGCAAGGTCGGTGATTTCGGGCTCTCGCGCCGCGTTCATGATTTCGCTCTGCCCGCTTGCCAAAGCTGCCGCCATCAGGATGTTTTCCGTGGCGCCAACCGAAACCTGCGGGAAGATGATGCGCGCACCCTTCAGGCCACCTGGCGCGCGGGCTTCGATATAGCCAGCGGTAATCTCAATCTCCGCGCCCATCTGCTCAAGGGCTTTGAGGTGCAGATCAACCGGGCGTGTGCCGATGGCGCAGCCGCCGGGTAGGCTCACGCGCGCGCGGCCATGGCGGGCCAGCAAGGGGCCGAGCACCAGCACGGACGCCCGCATCTTGCGCACCAGATCATAAGGCGCTTCCAGATCGGTGGCGGCGCCGCTGATGGTGATGCTGCGCGCGGTTTTGTCCCGTTCAACGGCCAGCCCGTGATGTGCCAGCAACCCCGCCATGGTGGCAACATCGGCCAGATCAGGCGCATTGGTGAGCGTGAGCGGCCCATCGGCCAGCAACCCCGCCGCCATCAGGGGCAGGGCAGCATTCTTGGCGCCGGAGACCGGGATACTGCCCGAAAGCACGCGCCCGCCGCGGATGAGAATACGGTCCATCAGAGTTTCGGCAGCGCAACGCCGCGCTGGCCCATATATTTGCCGCGGCGGTCGGCGTAGCTGACCTCGGGCGGGGCGTCGCCCTTCAGGAATAGGAATTGGCAAATGCCCTCATTGGCATAGACCTTGGCGGGCAGCGGGGTGGTATTGCTGATCTCAATCGTGACCTGGCCTTCCCATTCCGGTTCCAGCGGCGTGACATTCACAATCAGCCCGCAGCGCGCATAGGTGGATTTGCCAAGGCAGATCACCAGGATATCGCGCGGGATGCGGAAATATTCGACCGTATGGGTCAGCACGAAGGAATTGGGCGGGATGATGCAAACCGGGCCCTTGCGCGTGACGAAGCCGTCTTCGGAAAACGCCTTGGGGTCCACAATGGCATTATCCACATTGGTGAAGATCTTGAATTCATCCGCAGCCCTGGCGTCATAGCCATAGGATGACAGGCCAAAGGAGATCACGCCTTCGCGCCGCTGGGCTTCAACAAAGGGTTCGATCATGCCGTGTTCCGCCGCCATGTTGCGGATCCAGCTATCGGGCATGATGGGCATGGTGGTTTTGGCCTGGCTCAAATAACGGCGCGGCGCGGCGCCTGGGAGCGGTGGATTAGCCCAGCCCGGGCGGGGGGACAACCGGCGCCGCGCTATCCTTCACGCCGCCGCCATTTTCATTGGTCGCGTGACCCAGTTGGCTACCGCCGCAATCACGCCCACCACCAGCATCACCGGCCAGAAAGCGGCGTAGCTGCCCGTGGCGTCCACCACCCAGGCACCGGCGCCAGCCCCGAGGAAGCCGCCCAATTGGTGGGAGAAGAAGCAAACCCCGTAAAGCGCGCCCAAATCCGCCACACCAAAGCGCCGGGCAATGGCCGCCGAGGTCAGCGGCACGGTGCCAAGCCAAATGAAGCCCATGACGGCAGCGAAAACCAAGGTTCCCCATTCGGTTGGCGTCACGCTGGCGAAGATCGCGATTGCCACAGTGCGGATCATGTAAATGCCGCCAAGAGCCACTTCGGGGCGAATGCTATTGCCGACCCGCCCACAGAGCCATGATCCCGGGATGTTGAACAGGCCGACAAACATCAAGGCCGTCACGCCAAGCCCCGCCGGCAGGCCGCAAAGCGAAAGATGCGCGGGCAGATGCGTCGTCAGAAAGGCCAATTGAAAGCCGCAGGCAAAGAAGCCAAGCGTCAGCAGCGCGAAATCACGTTCGGCCAATGCACGCCGCGCCAGGGCAGGGAAGCCGGCCAGCCCCGTGGCGCGCCCTGTCCCGGGGCCAGGCGGCGCCCATTCCAGCTTGGGGGCGACAAAAATCATCAGCGCCATCGTCGCCGCCAGCATCAGAAATGCGCCTGACGTTCCGTAATCCGTAATGCCCCATTGCACGAAGGGGATCAGCGCCGCCTGGCCGATGGACCCGCCGGCGGAAGCAAGCCCCAAAGCATCGCCGCGGCGGTTTTCTGGCACGGCGCGGGCAACCGCACCCAGCACGGTGCCAGACCCAGCCGCCGCAACGCCAAGCGCAGTCAATACGCCTATGCCGATAATCAGGCTTGGGGTGCTGGGCCAGATCGCGGGCAGGATCAGGCCAATGGCGTAGATCACCGCCCCGCCCAAAGCCACGCGCCCGGCGCCAATCTTATCAGCCAAGGCGCCGGCCAGCGGCTGCCCCACGCCCCAAAGCAGATTATGCAGCGCCACTGCCGCACCATAGGCAAAGGCGGGGATGGCATGTTCCGCCCCCAGCGGCAGCAAAAACAGGCCAAAGGTCTGCCGCGCCCCGAGGGCGAGGGAGACAGAGGCAGCGGCGGCGATGACGACAATCCAGGCTTGTGCGGGCATGGCAGGCTCTATGCCCTCGGCGAGGGTGTCTGACCAGCCCAAAACGGGGCACTTGACGCTACCGCCCGATGCGCTTAAACGCCCCGCTTCGCCGAAAGCCCCCGGACCCTTCCTGGGGCTTCTTGGCGTTTTGGGGAACGCGGGAGACCTTTTTGGGTCGCATGCACCGCGGGCCTCTCGGTTTTATGAGAGAGGATTAGACAGTGGCGAAGAAGATCGCAGGCTATATCAAGCTGCAGATCCCGGCTGGCAAGGCGAATCCTTCGCCGCCCGTGGGTCCCGCGCTTGGTCAGCGTGGCCTGAACATCATGCAATTCGTGAAGGAATTCAACGCGGCAACGCAGCAGATGGAACCGGGCACGCCGACGCCCGTGGTCATCACGGCTTATTCGGACCGCACCTTTTCCTTCATCACCAAGACGCCGCCCAACACTTATTTCCTGCTGAAGGCTGCGAAGCTCGATAAGGGCTCAACTGCGCCGGGCAAGGCCGCGCCGATTGGCCGCGTGACCAAGTCTCAGCTGGTGGAAATCGCCCAGGTGAAGATGCAGCACATGAACGCCAATGACGTTGATGCTGCCGTGCGCATGCTTGCGGGTTCCGCCCGTGCCATGGGCCTGACCGTGGTGGAGGGCTAAGATCATGGCACAGCAAGGTAAGCGCCTGAAGGCGGCCTATACGGGTTTTGACCGCGAAAAGACCTATGCGTTGGATGAGGCGGTGAAGCTCGCGAAGGGCGGCGCCAAGGCGAAGTTTGACGAAACCATTGAAATTTCGATGAACCTTGGCATTGACCCCCGCCATGCGGACCAGATGGTGCGCGGCGTGGTGGGCCTGCCCCATGGCACCGGCAAGACCGTGCGTATTGGCGTTTTCGCCCGTGGCGCCAAGGCTGATGAAGCCAAGGCCGCCGGTGCGGACGTGGTGGGTGCGGATGACCTGGCTGCCCTGGTGCAGGAAGGCAAGATCGAGTTTGATCGCTGCATCGCGACGCCTGACATGATGGGCCTGGTGGGCCGG
>CAMCEP010000205.1 GCA_945873675.1 Asaia bogorensis | reverse complement strand
GGCACCCTGGCCGAGCGGTTGCGCGCTGCCGGTGCCGGCATTCCCGCCTTTTATACGCCAACCGCGGTTGGTACCGAATTGGCCGAAGGGCGCGAAACACGAGAGATCAATGGCAGGCGCTATTTGCTGGAATACGCGCTGCCAGTAGATTTTGCCTTTATTCGCGCCGCGCGGGCGGATGCGGCCGGCAATCTTCGCTTTCATCGCAGCCAGCGCAATTTCAATCCCTTGATGGCCATGGCCGCCAAGACCACCATCGTCGAAGTGGAAGAAGACATCCTTCCCACCGGCGCGATAGATGCCGATGATGTGCATACAATGGGCCTTGTGGTGCATCGGCTGATCCGCGTACCGCCGCCACCCATGGGGCTTTGGACCCGCAAGCGGGAGGCCGCACGATGAGCTGGACACGCATGCAAATGGCCGAAAGGCTTGTGCGCGAATTTCAGGATGGCTGGGTGGTCAATCTTGGTGTTGGCATGCCGACCATGATTGCCGATGTGCCCATGGGCGATCGCGATATCATCTTCCATGCCGAAAATGGCGTGATCGGCTATGGCGCGGTCTGCGCGCCGGGAACCGAGGATCTGAACCTGGTGAATGCCGGCGGGCAGAATGTTGTGCTCAATCCCGGCGCTTCCATTGTGCATCATGCGGATAGCTTCGCACTGATCCGTGGTGGGCGCATGGATGTGACCGTCATGGGCGCCTATGAAGTATCGGCCAATGGTGATTTTGCCAATTGGAAGCTGAAAGGCGCCAAGGGCGGCGGCATTGGCGGCGCGATGGATTTGGCTGCGTCCGCACAGCGCGTCTATATCATGCTGGAACATCGCACACGTGACGGCGCGTCCCGCCTGCTGCCGCGTTGTAGCCTGCCGATTACGGCGGCAGGTGTGGTGACGTTGGTGGTGACAGATCTTGGGCTTTTCGCGCCGATGGGCGAAGGCTTTGCACTACGAGACCTTGCCCCTGGCGTAACGCTGGAAGAAGTGCGCGCCGCCACCGCCTGCCCCATCATTGCCTGAAGGAAACACCATGGCTTTGCTGATTGATTATTACGTTTCGCTCAATTCGCCCTGGACCCATTTGGGTGCGGCACGGATTGAAGCCCTGGCGGCGCAGCATGGCGCAGCAATACGCATCTGGCCGGTTGATTTCGGCACTATCTTCGCGGGTTCTGGCGGCTTGCCACTGCCCAAGCGTTCGCCGCAACGCCAAGCCTATCGCTTGCAGGAATTGCAGCGCTGGCGTGATGCGCTGGGTATTCCCATCAAAATACAGCCGAAGCATTTCCCGGCCAATGAATTGCCCGGCGCGGCCTGCGTGGTTGCCTTGCGTGAAACCCAAGGCCATGCGCCGGCCATCCGCTTGGCGCATCGTATCCTGAAAGCGCTTTGGCAGGAAGAACAGGATACGGGTGACAAGGCAACACTTGCAGCGTTGATCAGCGACTGCGGCCTGGATGCAGATGCGCTGCTGCGCCTGGCAGAAGACCCGCGCTGGCTTGAACAACGCAAGGCCGATACCGCTGCCGCGCTGGAACGTGGTGTCTTTGGCGCACCTTGCTTTGTGATTGGTGAGGATATCTTCTGGGGCCAGGACAGGTTGGAATTCGTCGCCAAGCGCTTGAGCAAAGGCGCTTGATGTATAGCGGGAAATCCATTGCAAGGCTTGAAGATGCGCGGTTTCTGACCGGGCGTGGGCGTTACGTTTCGGATATGCTGCCCGCAGATGCGCTGCACGGCGTTGTGCTGCGCTCACCCCATGCGCATGCGGTATTTGCCGAGATCAATGCGCAACCCGCACGCGCCATGCCAGGCGTTGTGGGTGTTTTCACTAGTGCTGATCTGGCTGCGGATAATCTGGCACCGCTACCCTGCACGGCAGTGCTCGCCAGTGTCTCGCCCATGGTAGTGCCGCCACGCCCTGTTTTGGCGACTGATCGCGTGCGGCATTTGGGCGAGCCGGTGGCCCTGATCATCGCAACCAGCGCCGCGGCCGCGCGTGATGCGGCGGAGGCGATTGAGGTCAGCTACGCCCCCCTGCCCGCCGTGATTGATGGCGCGAGCGCCCTTGGCGCGGAGGTACCGCAAATCTGGCCGCAAGCGCCAGGGAATGAGGCGTTTCGTTTCCTGAAGGGTGATCGCGCCGCCACAGATGCAGCCTTCGCGCAGGCGGATCATGTTGTTGGTCTGGATCTCTTTAATAATCGCGTTCATGCCGCACCAATCGAACCGCGCGCCGCGCTGGCCCGGTTTGATGATGGGCGGTTTGAATTGATCTTCACCGGCATGGGTGTGCATGGCATTCGCCGGCAGCTCGCCACCGTGTTTCGTCTGCCGGAAGATGCCTTTCATCTTGTTTGCCCCGATGTGGGTGGCGGCTTTGGCGCCAAGAATTTTCTATTTCCGGAATATGTGCTGGCGCTTTGGGCCGCGCGCCGGCTTGGTCGCGCCATCGCCTGGCAGGCGGAACCGAGCGAGGAATTCGCCGGCGCCGTACATGGCCGCGATTTACGCGCCAAGGCAAGGCTGGCACTTGCGGATGATGGCCGGTTTTTAGGCCTGGAAATCAGCAGCATCGCAGATATGGGCGCCTATCTTTCTGCGGTTGGCCCGCATTGCCCGACCAATGCTTTCTCCACGGCGATGGGCGGTGTTTACGCGATACCTGCCATGCACCTGGAAGTGCGCGGCGCCTTCACCAATAGCTTACCCGTGGATGCCTATCGCGGTGCCGGCAAGCCAGAGGCGAATTACATCATCGAAAGGCTGGTGGATATTGCGGCACGCAGCTTAGGGCGCGATCCCGCAGCGTTGCGCGCGATGAATATGCTGCCCAATGCGCCGCATCGCACCGCCATGGGTATGGCAGTTGATGGTGGGCGTTTCGCGGCAAATCTCGCGGTGCTGGACAAGGCTTCTGATGCCGCGGGTTTCGCTGCGCGGCGCGAAGAAGCAGCGCAGCGCGGGATGCTGCTTGGCCGAGGCATTGCCTGTTTTCTTGAAACCGCGCGCGGTGCGCCAGGTGAATGGGCATCCGTTTCAGTTAATGCTTCGGGGCAAGCCAGTGCTGCCATCGGCACGCAAAGCAACGGGCAGGGCCATGAAACAAGCTATGCGCAGATTGTGGCAGACCGGCTTGGGCTGACGCCTGAAGAAGTATGCGTGCAACAGGCCGATACGGGTTTGCTGCCCAATGGTAATGGGCATGGTGGGGCGCGATCACTGCATTTGGGCGGCGGCGCGCTGGTTCTGGCCTTGGATGCGCTGATGGAAAAGGCGCGCATCATCGCCGCGCATTTGCTGCAAGCCGATCCTGCAGCGCTTACTTTTGCCGATGGGCGCTTTGCTTTGCCGAAGGGTGAGCGCTTCATCACCTTGGCAGAAATTGCCCGCGCCGCCGAAGATGCGGCCAGCCTGCCTGAAGGCATGGCGCCCGGGCTTGCCGCATCTGGTCACAATACCTCCGACCTCGTCACCTTCCCCAATGGCTGCCAGGCGGCGGAGGTGGAGATTGACCTTGACACCGGCCATGCGCGCCTGATGCGCTATGTCGCGGTGGATGATTACGGGCGCTTGGTGAATCCACGCCTGACGCAAGGGCAGGTGCAGGGCGGGCTGGTGCAGGGCATTGGGCAGGCCATGCTGGAAGACATCATGTATGATCGTGAGTCAGGGCAATTGCTGACCGGTTCCTTGATGGATTACGCGCTGCCGCGCGCCGATGATGTGCCGGCGATTGAAGTGATATTGGATGGCACACCAACCGCCGCCAATCCACTTGGTGTGAAAGGTTCTGGTCAGGCGGGCGCGATTGCCGCGCCACAAACAGTCATGAACGCCATTGCCGATGCGCTTGCGCTGCGTGGCGCGATACCGCCTGATATGCCTGCAACACCTGAGAAGATTTGGCGCGCTCTACAAAGCGCCCCGGCAAAACACTGAAAGGATTTGACGCCATGACCTATCAAGTCGCGCGAGATTTCATTGGCTACGGCGCCAATCCGCCCGATCCGCAATGGCCAGGCGGTGCTAAAATCGCCGTTAATTTCGTCATCAATTATGAGGAAGGCAGTGAGCCTTCCTTTGAACTCGGCGATGGCTTCACGGAAAATGGTCTGACGGAAGCGCATGGCCTCAATCAGGTGAAATCCGGCCGCGATTTGGCGGCGGAAGGCATGTTTGAATATGGCAGCCGCGTTGGGTTTTGGCGCCTGCATCGTCTGTTCAAGGAACGCAATCTGCCACTGACGATTTTTGGCTGCGCGCTGGCGCTGGAACGCAACCCGGAAGCGGCCGCCGCCATTAAGGCCGCAGGCTATGATGTTTGTTCCCATGGCTGGCGCTGGGTGAAGCATTTCGAATTATCGGAAGAAGAAGAACGCGACCACATCCGCAAGGCCATCGAAAGCCAGCAAAAAACCGTCGGCCACCGGCCAGATGGCTGGTATTGCCGCTATGGACCTTCAGTGAATACGCGCCGGCTGGTCGTGGAAGAAGGCGGGTTTCTTTATGACAGCGATTATTATGGCGATGAATTGCCAATCTGGACACGCGTGAACGACAAGCCGCATCTGGTGGTGCCGTATTCGCTCACGAATAATGATGGAAAATATGCCGGCTGGATGGGCACATCCGATCAGTGGTTTTCCTATATCCGTGATGCCTTCGATATGCTTTATGAGGAAGGCCGAAAGGGCCAGCCCAAGATGATGTCGGTAGGGCTGCATATGCGCCTGATCGGCCATCCCGCGCGCGCAGTCGCGCTGCAAAGGCTGCTGGATTACATGGCGGAAAAGCGCGATGTGTGGATTACGCGTCGCGTGGATATCGCCCGCCATTGGATGGCTGTGCATCCGGCGAAGTAAGAAGGCAGATCGCGACCTACCCCGTCTTGTCATGTATGTTTTGGCTACAGCGCTTCTTTCGTGAATCCCCTGCTTGGCGCTGTGATTATCAGGTTTCATGAGCTGACCTTATTCTCGACGGATCCAAACCTTGAGCACCGAAACCAACACGCGCCCTATTCGCATCGCCGTTGATATCGGCGGCACATTTACTGACCTGCAAATCCTGGACGCGCGGCTTGGCGTTGCGCAAGCATGGAAAACGCCGACAACGCCGGAAGACCCTTCAATTGGCCTTCTCACCGGCGTCAAGGAAGCTGCGGCACGCTTTGGTTTTGCTCTGTCCGATGTAGGACTTCTGCTGCATGGCACCACCATTGCCACCAATGCTGTTCTAGAAAGAAAGCTCGCCCGTGGGGTGTTGCTGACCACAGCAGGCTTTGAGGATGTGCTTGAAATCAACCGCCATGTGCGACGGGATATTTACGGCCTGGCGCAAGAACCTTTC
>CAMCEP010000204.1 GCA_945873675.1 Asaia bogorensis | reverse complement strand
TTCATCCGCAATACCGGCCCTTCCATCAGCGCCTTCAATGCCTGGGTTATCCTGAAGGGGTTGGAGACCCTTCATCTGCGCGTTCCCGCCATGTGCCGCAGCGCTTCCGCCATTGCCGATATGCTGGCGGAACGGGCCGAGGTTGCGCGCGTGCTCTATCCCTTCCGGGCGGATCATCCGCAGCAGCAGCTGGCCATGGCGCAAATGTCCGCCGGCGGCACCTTGGTGAGTTTTGACATCAAGGGCGGCAAGGAAGCCTGCTTCCGCTTCATGGATGCGCTGAAGCTGGTTGATATCGCCAATAATTTGGGCGATGCGAAATCCATGGTGACCCACCCGGCCACAACCACCCATATGCGGGTTGGCGCGGAAGAACGCGCCAAGCTTGGCATTACCGATGGCACGGTGCGGCTTTCCGTGGGGCTTGAGGATGTGGCCGACCTGATTGACGATTTGGCCGAAGCATTGGATGCTGCAGCTTCATGAGGGCAAGCTCATAAAAAACTTTACAAAAAGCCCGGTTGCTGTGCTGAATTGGCGCCGAGGAAGGCTAAAATGACCAAAGGTGATTCATTCATCGCGACGACGCGGGGGATAAGGGTTGCCGTGCGCGCCTTTTATCTGGCTGATCAATCCATGCCTGAGAGTGCTCAATTCGTTTGGGCCTATCAGGTGGAAATCGCCAATCTGGGGCCCGAAACGGTGCAACTTATCCGCCGTACCTGGCAGATCACGGATGGCACCGGGCGAACGCAACAGGTGCAGGGTGCGGGCGTGGTCGGCGAACAACCCATCCTGGAACCGGGTGGGAGGTTTGAATATACCTCTGGCACGCCCTTGGGCACACCATCGGGCTTCATGCGCGGCGCCTATCATATGGTGGTGCGCGAAACGGGTGAGGCATTTGATGTCGCCATTCCCGATTTCAGCCTGGACAGCCCGCATTTGCCTTCGGCGCGGTTGCATTAGGAAAAGGTGCGGCGCAGCGGCCCAGGCTGCGTCTTTAGCCCGGCTCACCATCTGCCCGTCGCGGCGTTTGGCCGGCCTTGGTCGGATGAGATATCGGGAAAACCTCCCGCATGTAAGCACTGAACATGTCGCAGAACGCCACCGCATAGCGCGGCAGCGGCCTACGCCTGTCCCAATAGATCGCCGCGCGCTCACGTAGCGGATCGCCCTGATAAGTGAGCGCGGCAACCTGCAGTTGGTATCGGTCGGTTCGCAGGGGCGACGGAATAATGGCGACCCCATGCCCGCTCTCTGCCATGGCAAGCAGCGTATGCGGCGTGCGGCTTTCATAGGCGATGTTCGGCTGAATGCCAGCAAGGCGGCAGGCGGCGTCCAAATTCCGGCGGAAGATGTACTCGGTGCCGAGTACGAGCAATGGGTGCGCGGCAAGTTCGCTAATCTCGATACTGCCGTCTGCATTGGGCCTGAAGCCTGGGCTGAAGGCAGCCAGGATTTCGATCGATTCAAGCGGATGGCAGGCGAAGCGTGCATCGTCGGGCGGCACGGCCCCCATCAGGTTTTGCCCCAGGTGGATTTCGCCGCTTTCAAGCTGCGCGCCGGTTACCGCCCATCCCATCACCTCGGTCAGCTTCACCTGTACCTTCGGATATCTTTCCTTGTAGCGCAGCAAGAAAGCCGAAAGCGCGCCCTCGATCATCTGTGGTGATGACGCAACCTTCAGCACGCCCGCATCCCCATCCTGGAGCTGTCGCGCATGTTCCCTGATCGCTGCGGCGCTGTTCAGGAGTACCCGGCAGTCTGTCAGCAGTTGCTCGCCTTCCCCCGTCAGCAGCAGGCGGCGACCGACGCGGTCAAACAGCTTGATCCCAAGCTCCTTCTCAAGGTCGCCGATCTGCCGGGACAGCGCCGGCTGCGCGATGCGCAGGTGTTCCGCCGCGCGGGAGACCGTGCCCAGTTCGGCAATGGTAACGAATGTCCTGACGTGGCGCAGATCCATCCTTTTTGTTTATGCCGAACCGGCATCAGTTACCAGAAGAAACTTGTATTGGACCGCATGAGTCGTTGATCGCCATACCACCCCCAGAAAGTGAAACGCCGCCGCCGCTGGAGGGCTAAATGATCTCATCTTCGACATTCTCCGCCACCGATGGCGCTGCCTACGAACAGCAAATGGGCCGCTGGAGCCGACGGCTGGCAGAGCCTTTTCTCGATTTTGCAGAGCTTGACGATGGCGGACAAATTCTTGATCTTGGGTGTGGCACGGGTAGCCTGACGCTCGCCCTTGCGGGCCGGCTGTCCACCAGCCGGATTGTCGGACTGGATGCTTCAGGCGCTTATATTGATCACGCGCAGCGATACATCAGCGACCCGCGCATCGAATTCCACGTGGGCGATGCCTGCGCCATGCCCTTCCCCGACGCCAGTTTTGACCATGTGCTTTCCATGTTGGTTCTCCCCTTCGTGCCAAACACGGCCGATGCGCTGGCAGAGATACGTCGCGTCGCGCGGCCTGGTGCCGTGGTCGCTGCCGCTTCGTGGGATGCGCGTGGCGGTGTCGTCGCGCAGCGCATATTCGCGGATACGGCCGCGATGCTCGATCCAAAGGCCGATGCGCTGCGCGCCCAGAATTTAACAAGGCCCACCACGCGCCCCGGCGATTTAGCTGCTGCCTGGCGCCATGCCGGGTTCCTGAACATTCGTGAAACCATGCTGACGATCCGCATGGAATATGCAGATTTTGATGATTATTGGGGGCCGCTCATCGGTGGTCAGGGGCCGGCAGCCGCGTATGTGGCCACCCTCGACGCGTCCATGATTGCCCAGCTGCGCGAACATGTTCGCCGCGCCTACCTGGACGGCGATCCGGATGGTCCTCGCTCCTATGCGGCGACAGCTTGGGCGGTGAAGGGTCGTGTGCCCGATGTACAATCGCCAAACAGCATTGCCGAGGGTCTTCCATGATGCAGGAACCCAGCGCCGGCGACAGCGCATGGGCGGGCGACCCCGCCCGGTATGCAGATCTACGAAACCCGCTCAGTCAGCAGAACACCCAATGAATGGCATGACGCGTCGATCAGGCTTGGCCCTTGGTCTTGGCATGGCGAGCGGCGCCTTTCGCGCCGCCATGGCGCAGGATGCGGCCTACCCGACCCGCGCTGTTCGCCTATTGGTCGGCTTTGCACCCGGCGGGCCGCTCGATTTTGTCGCCCGCACCCTGGCTGAGCGGCTCAGCGAACGGCTTGGACAAAATTTTATCGTCGAGAATCGGAGCGGGGCGACAGGCAATATCGCCGCCGAAGCGGTCGCCCGCGCGGCGCCCCCACGGGATGGGCACCTGTTGCTGATGGGCAATGTGCAGAACCTCGCGGTCAATGCCGCGCTGCAGCGCGACTTGCCCTTCGATCCCGCACGCGACCTGCAACCCGTGGCGCAAATCGCGACAGTTCCCTATGTGATCGTCGTGCCCGCTGATCTGGCAGCGGGATCTCTTGCCGAGCTGATCGCTTT
Organism: Asaia bogorensis; assembly: GCA_945873675.1. Classification (GTDB taxonomy): domain Bacteria; phylum Pseudomonadota; class Alphaproteobacteria; order Acetobacterales; family Acetobacteraceae; genus Neoroseomonas; species Neoroseomonas bogorensis_C. The sequence goes on along the minus strand of CAMCEP010000204.1, from coordinate 1,921 downwards.
GGCGCGGCAACGTCCCGGGACGCTCAATGCCGGTACGCCAGGTGTCGGATCGCTGCAGCATCTTGCGTTAGAATTGCTCAAAACGCGTGCCGGCGGGCTGGATATCACGCATGTCCCGTTCCGCGGCGGGTCAGAGATCGCGCGCGAATTGATGGGTGGTCGGCTGCAAATTGGCATTGATACCCTGGTGAGCTTTGGCCCGGGTATCGAGGCCGGTCACATCCGCCCGCTGGCGACGCTGCACTCGGCGCGCCTTCCGGGCCGCCCTGACTTGCCAATGTTTGCGGAGACGCCGGGGCTGGAGGGGGTGGAGGCAACCGGCTGGATCGGCATCGCCGGGCCATCAGGCATGCCGCAAACGGCCTTGGCACGCCTTGAGGCCGCCGCCGGCTGGGTGATGCGTGAGACAAACCTTCCCGCGCGCCTGGATGCCCAAGGGCTGTTGGCGCGCTTTGCTGGTGCCGAAGTCTTCAGCGCCCTGGTTGCGAGCGAGCGTGAAAAATGGGCGCGCGTTGTTCGCGAAGCTGGAATTACGTTGGGGTGAGTGGGAACCCTCAAAAGTGCCCACTTGGCTTGAAAATGCTTGTTTGTCTGGTCGCATTTTCCGAGTCGCCAAGTGTAGCCACTTGGCTTGAAAATGATTGTTTGTCTGGTCGCATTTTCCGAGTCGCCAAGTGTATCCACTTGGCTTGAAAATGCTCTGGCCCCTCAATTCTCCTTATAACGATAGCCGATGCCATAAAGCGTCTCGATCTGGTCGAAATCCCCATCCGTATGGCGGAATTTGCGGCGGATGCGCTTCACATGGCTGTCAATCGTGCGGTCATCCACATAGATATTCTCGCCATAAGCGGCATCAATAAGCTGGTCGCGATTCTTCACCATCCCCGGGCGCAGCGCGAGCGCCTTCACCAGCAGGAATTCCGTGACGGTCAATTGCACCTGTTTGCCCTTCCACAGGCAGGTGTGCTTCGTCTCATCCAGCATCAGATCGCCGCGCCCCAGCACGCCACCGGGCGGCGCGCCTGAACCTTCCGCCCTGGCACCCTCATTCCGCCGCAGCAGGGCGCGGATGCGTTCCAACAAAAGCCGTTGGGAAAAGGGCTTGGTGATGTAGTCATCCGCACCAAGGCGCAGCCCCATCAGCTCATCCACTTCCTCATCCTTCGAGGTAAGGAACACCACCGGCATATTGCTGCGCTGGCGCAGCCGTTGGAGCAATTCCATGCCATCCATGCGCGGCATTTTGATATCCAGCACCGCCAGATCGGCCGGCTTGGCAAGCAGGCCCTGCAGCGCGCTTTCCCCATCCGTATAGGTGCGCACCAGATAGCCTTCCTGTTCCAAGGTCATGGAAACGGAAGTGAGGATATTGCGGTCATCATCCACAAGGGCGATGGTTTGCGGCATTGCTGTGTACCCCTGACGCGGCGGTGACATTCTTTTGCCGCGTCGGTGATTATATTGCGAGCCAATTGTGGCAGTAGCCGGGCCGGAGAAGGGCGATGGAACAGTACGATGCCATATTGGAAGCGCGGCGGCTGATCCGCGCCGGGCGGGCGGCGAGCCTCGCGACCGGCCAGGCAGGCCAACCCTTCGCGAGCCTAGTCACGCCGGCCAGCGCGCCGGATCTCTCGCCGCTGATGCTGCTATCCTCGCTGTCCGAACACACGCGCCATTTACAGGCCGATCCGCGCTGCGCCCTGCTGATCACCGGCGCGCCGACCGGCCCCAACCCGCAAACCGCGCCCCGCGTGACGGTGACCGGCATCGCGGAGCTTGTGCCGGAGGATCAGGTGGCAGCGCTCAAGGCGCGCTGGCTGGCCGTGCACCCCTATGCGGCGCTTTACGCGGATTTTGGGGATTTCGCGCTCTGGCGCGTGACCATCGGCGGCGCCCTGTTGGTGGGGGGCTTTGCCCG
>CAMCEP010000203.1 GCA_945873675.1 Asaia bogorensis | reverse complement strand
AAGCACGCCATGGATGTCGGTATTTTCAACCTCATGGGCTATCGCAATCGCGGCGTGCCCACGGCCGCGATCTATGACCAGACCATCGCCCAGGTGAAGGCCGCGGAAGCCGCCGGCTTCAACATCGCCTGGTTCGCCGAGCATCACTTTTCCAATTACTGCGTCTGCCCATCACCCCTGATGATGCTGGCCCGCCTGGCGGGCGAGACCTCACGCATAAAACTCGCTTCCGGCGTTGTGATCGTGCCGCTGTACCACCCTTCCCGCCTGATCGCCGAAATCGGCATGGTGGATTCGCTAACCCATGGGCGCCTGGTTCTTGGCGTTGGCAGCGGGTATCAGCCTTATGAGTTTGAACGCTTCGATGCATCCCTTCAGGAAGCGCCGCACCGCTTGTTGGAAGTGATGGCCATGATGGAAAAGGCCTTTGGCGGCGAGACCTTCTCCCACGAAGGCGAATATTATTCCCTGCCGCAAACCCACATCGCGCCGCGGCCCGCCGGCAAACTGCCGGAGATTTGGGTGGCCGGCGACAACCCCGATCTGCATCGCTACGCAGCCCAACGCGACTGCGTGGTGATGGTAACCCCCCGCCACTTCACCCCTGCCCTTCTGGCCGCCGCACGCCGGCGCTTTGAAGATATTTGGCGCGCCGCCGGCAAATCGCCCGAGGCGTTGCGCTTCGGCGCCATGCGCCCCTTCTGCGTGACGGATGACAAGGCCGAAGCCATGGCCTTTTTGGAAAATGCCCGCTGGCAAATCCGCCTATCCCAAAGCCTGCGCCGCAAGGAACAGGAAATGGATGGCGGCCTGCTGGTGGAAAAAACCTGGGAAGGCGAGCCAAGCCTGGAAGAAATGGGGTCCTTCATGCTGGTGGGGGACGCCGATACGGTGGCCGCCCGCATGGCCGCCGAAATCCGCGCCGCCAGCCCCTGCCATTATTTGCTGCAAATGCAAATCGGCGACCTGCCGCCTGCCATCGCCATGAACACCATCAAGGCGTGGCAGAGCGCCATCCGCCCCCGCCTGGAACGCGAATTCGGCCCGCTGGACCGGATTGGGGTGCCGGTGCCGGCTGCCGCCTGAAGGTTTGACTTGACCCCTGCCCCCGCGATTTGACACTATTTCGGGCGTGGTGACGCTTACGCCAGTCAGTCGCGGGGATGAGGATACGCTCTGGGCCGTTGTGGCAACCGTGGGGCGCAAAAGCCGCGTGGCCGAGGTTTTCCGTTCCCGCTCCGCCGCCCTGAACGACCGAGACTGGCGCGACCAACAAGTGCGCGCCTATGCCGATTGGCTGATCCGCGCCAAACAACCCGTGCCACATTATTCGGTGACACCAATCAAACGATCCGACCTACCCCGGAAATGGACGCCATTGCCCGCACTTGGGTTTTTGCGGGGGCAGATGGTGTGAGGGGGAGTATTTTTGGGAGCCTTGGGCGCTATGCAGTTCCTGTTTTCATACGTTGAGTATCCACAAGGGGAATACCGCAATTCTCCAACTACGCGCGCATGAATTGGGCAAAGGGCCGCATCAGCTCGTTCATGGTGGCTCTTTGACCCAAGTTTCACCACGCAAAGAGCGTTCATACGCATAATCAAACAACTGGCGCATATAAGCCTGTTCGAAAGGTTGCGAGTAGCTTCCTTCAAATTGTGAACTTATATAAGCCAGATTGAAATCGACGCCATCTTGCCGCGTCGTGTTCCAAATCCGCACAATATCATTGTAGCCACCAGAGGCGATCATGGTTGAAATCGCCCGGCCCGCTATGCTGAGTGCGCGACGGTCAACCATCGCCCAATTGGGATCAAATCGCGCATTACGAATAACATAGGCCCTTTTAGCGAAGGGTTGGGCATTCCTGGCCGTGGCGCGCTGCATTGCACTGTATCTGCGTGGATACAGAAAAACTTGGGTAAATGCCCCACCATCAACATGCATTTCCTGGAAACTGCCCGAAGGTGTGTTGACGTCGATCATGACAGGCGGGAAGGCACCAGGAATAGCGGCCGACGCCAGGAGAATCTTTCTAATCAGGTCCAATGCCTGCGGATGCCCACTATTTGCGATAGCGCCGATATTCCATGTTGTCGGTAATTGGGCATCGATATTTGCTGTGCCAATCAATAACAATCTTCCTGCGCGGTATCCTTCCGCGATCTTTTGCAGCATTGTATCGTCGAAATATCTTGAGATGGTTGAGAATAATGGCGCGTTATCAGCCAAAGCATCATCAACAAGCGCAGCCGTCAGGAAGCGCTGACGCAATACGTCTTTTGGCGAGGTGTCAGTATAGACCGACTTCAGTGCCTTGTCCCACTCAGTCCCCAGGAAAGCAAAAGGCGCCGTCAGCGCGCCGGTCGAAACACCCGTCACCAATTCGAATGTTGGCCGCGTTCCCCGATCTGACCAGCCACAAAGAATGCCGGCACCAAATGCGCCATCTTCCCCACCGCCGGACACCGCAAGCATGGCCCCATCATTGGATCCCCCCCTGACCGTCGAGCGACGCGCCTCAGCGGCGCGCCGTTCTGCTGCCAATTGGAATTCCTCAACTAGGGCAGGCAAATCGTTAGGAATAAGAAATCTTTCATTCTTGATGCCGAGAACGCTGGCCTGGTGGGTGAGGTTACGTGGAACTGCCTGCCCGCGGCCAGGCAGCGCACAGCCCGGCAACAGGCTACTGACGCCGATAGCAGCCGAAAGGCCAAGCAACCCTCTCCGACTAGGCGATAACTGCCTTTCGGCCATTAGATAGTTTTTATTTTTTTCGATGCTTGCCATCATACAATTCCTCTAATTTGGGCCTACCGGGCAGGACGGATAAACGCGACAAATTCTCACGCTTGCGATTTTTCGACCAAGGTGTCGCATAAGCAGGCTCATGCGGAGGCATTCCAGGAAAACTGAACGCCTGCTTCGTTTGACCTAGCCAATGCCGAAAGGGCGAGTGTTTCGACGATTTTTTGACCTTGGATCAGATCCATCGAAGTGGGCGTCAGAATTTTTAGCGCCACATCATCGCTATTCATGTGTTGGATGGAGATCGCTTCCTGCGGGTCGCCCGAAGGCACAAGATTCATAAATTCTTCCCGAAGCATCACCAGAAATTCACTTACGACGGAGGGATTCTTCTGCAGAGCAAGTCGGAAAATTGCACTCGCCGCAATTGGTTCGGGAACACCGTGATTAGTGATGCTGGTATCTGCTACCTTTGAATTTGGAACAACAATTTCCTTGTTTTCCAAAGTTCGCAGCCGTGTCGATCGGATACCGACGTGTTCAACAGCGCCACGTGAATCACCCACAGAAATGATATCGCCACGCTTGAAGGGCCGATCTACTGCGAGCACTGCTGCACCAAAAATATTGGCAATGGTTTCCCGCGCCGCAAACGCAACTGCAAGACCGCCGATCCCAAGGCCCGCCAGAATATTGACCGGAGATATTGAAAGAAAATATGCAATACCCAGCCCGCAGGAACCGATCGTTAAAATGCGCAGTATTGCGAAGAAGAGTGAAATCATGATGTCATCGCTATTACTGATTGTCTGTTCGGCTAATTTGGTTAATCGTTTCGAGTAAATTTTAATCAGATACCATGCAATCGCCGTCAAAAGGAAAGTCAAGGTAATGCCGATAAGCGGAACCATTACCTGACGTGCATGTGCGGGGATCCCAAAAATCTTGGGAATAGGTGTCGCAAAAAGAATAGTAAAACAGAAAGTTAGGCTGATTTTGAACCACCGGGGGATCTCAATTTTTTCACCCAGTGAATACAGCCAGATCGAAATGCATAGCCGCCTGAGCAGTCCCGCCAAAAACACAGAGAGTGCGAGGCCCGATACTGCCCCCAAGACCTGCCAAGCTTCCATACGCCCCAGGCGGGAAAGCAAGGCAGGAAGCAGGCGCGATATTTCCTGTCTAATTCTGAAAAATGCTGTTTCCGGTATTTCACCAAAAAATCCAAATTGTGTCGCCGGAAGACGGTCGCTGATACGGAGCAATTCCATAGAACGGTCGACAGTCTCCGATGAGATCAACCATCGCCTTGCACCTGATGAAGTATCCGCAACCAATAAAAAGCGGGCGGCACCATGTGAAAATATCTCATATTCATTCGCCAGCGGCACATGATTGGGAATGACCTGTAATGCTTCAAGCCCAATTTTCTGGAGAACACGCCCCAGCTGCAGAGCGACCAATTCCCCATCTGCATCACGCGTAACAGCGTTGAACTTCGACAAATCCAGCGCACTTAGAGCCAGCGCGCGCCCTGCCTGATCCCACCGCCCGACGCCATATAGAAAGCTTCGAATATTGTCCCTGGGCGACGCCATGGCTTCAAAGGCTTCAGGCTGCCGATTAGCCGGGTGCCCCATCGCCGCAAGGGCACGTTCACGATCCCTGGCAATAACCGATGGCGCCGGCACATTGATGCGCCAATCACCATTGGGTTGGCGCAGGAAAGCTATCTCTATCCCTGACCCGTCCCTCAGATCGATTTGGCCAACAGCCGCTGAAGGAGCACGCGGAGCAAGGTGGTCGAAGTCCGCCAACCGAATGGTGAGAAGATCAAGCAGATTGAAATATTCAATCGCACGCGCATTTTTCGCGCCTGGCGCGACAGGCGCTGAATCTGAATCGAATACCAATAAGCCCGCGGCGACAGTCCACTGTTCCCGATCATTATCGCGCGCCGCGTTACCGGCACTCAGGAAAGACCTCAGTGTCGATCTCGGCGTCTCCGCATTGCCGATCACATTTGCCGAAATGCGCGTGCTGCGGCGCCCGGTCCACCACTCGGCGCCATCCCGCCTTCCCACAAAGCTCTGCCCATCCTCAGATAGGGTGAATTGCAGCGACCCTTGCCTTGTGCCCTCTGTCCAGTTTCCGAGGAGGCGCCCCCCCTCAGCGATGGCTTCAATCTTGCCGGATAATAAGGGGTAAGTGCCGGTTATCTTTGCCCCGTCCTGGTCAAGAGTGACCCGAGCCCCACCCCCAGGCCAACTGGTTTCCCAACTGCCCTGCCAAACTGCTTGCGCCAAGCCCGGTGAGGCCACGAAAAAAGGTAAAAGAAAATAATATAATAAAGCCAAAATACGCAGACGATTTTGTGTGCGCACAGGAAGCGATCCTTTAAGCGATGAGCCGAACTATTTGTAATTCACAGCTTATCGAAGCCTCAACTATTTTAGAAAAAAAGTCAAATACTTACTAACCCCAACTTTGGAGATTTTATATTCTGATTTCGCCCAATATGACTCATCCTAAACTTCCGTCACTATAAGTTTTGATCGTGAGGGTTTCGACAATAGCCCAGGCTACCGCAGTAGCCGCATCGCCTAAACATGATAATCTTCTGATATCGGCCGAGATGGAACCGGGCCCAAGAGGGCGTT
>CAMCEP010000202.1 GCA_945873675.1 Asaia bogorensis | reverse complement strand
AAGCCGCCACGGCCAGGATCGGGTATTCGTCAATCATGGAAGGGGCGCGGCCGGGCGGCACGTCCACGGCCTTGAGTGCTGTATATTCGCCGATGATATCGCCCACGGCCTCACCGCCTTCGATCCGGGTGTTTTCGATCTTGAGCGCGGCACCCATTTCGCGGAGCGTCGTGAAAAGCCCGGTGCGCAGGGGATTAAGCCCGATTTGCGTCAGGCTGATGCGTGACCCCGGCACCAAAAGTGCGGCAACCAGCGGGAAGGAGGCTGAGGATGGGTCGCCCGGCACGCTGATGGGCGCGGCCTTCAATTCCGGCTGGCCATCCAGGCGCACCACGCGCCCTTCGGCCGTGTCTTCCACCGCCACCACGGCGCCGAAATGGCGCAGCATGTTTTCCGTGTGATCGCGCGTGGGTTCCGGTTCCACCACGCGGGTGATGCCGGGCGCGCAAAGCCCCGCCAGCAGGCAGGCGCTTTTCACCTGCGCCGAGGCGACGGGCAGGCGATAATCCAAGGGCAGGGGGTCTGTGGCGCCGCGCACCGCAAGCGGCAGGCGCCCACCCTCACGGGTCCAGAATTGCGCCCCCGTTGCCGAAAGCGGGTCGGTCACGCGCTTCATGGGCCGGCGCCTGAGTGAGGCATCGCCCGTCATCACCGCAAATAGCGGATGGCCGGAAAGCAGGCCCAGCAGCAGCCGTGCCGCCGTGCCGGAATTGCCCATATCCAGCACATCAGCCGGTTCGGTCAGGCCGCCCACGCCGCGGCCCGAAACCCGCCATTGGCCGGGGGCAAGCTGTTCCACCTCGGCGCCGAGTGCCCGCATGGCGGCGGCGGTGCGGAGCACATCCTCGCCTTCCAAAAGCCCTGTGATGTCGGTGGTGCCGACGGCAAGTGCGCCGAACATCAGGGCGCGGTGGCTGATGGATTTATCGCCGGCCACCCTGGCGTGACCCGAAAGCGGGGCCGAGGGTTTGCTGGCGCGGAAGGGGCGGGGCGGGGCATTGGACATGGGCGCGGTTTGACATGGCAGGGCCGGGCGTGGCAATGCGCGCGTCCCTGTTTTTTACGGGATCGCTTTGGGTCATGCCGGGGTGGTTCCTTGCAAACCCGCGCCCAGCGGAATTCAAGAGGCGTTTCCATGGCAAAGCCCGAACTCGGCCTGAAGCGGACCTGCGTAGGTTGCGGCGCGAAGTTCTACGACATGACGCGCAGCCCGGCGCATTGCCCGAAATGCGGGGTCGAGCAGCCGGCCGATCAGCCGCGCGTGCGGCGCGGTGCGGCGAACATACCCGATGAGCGGCTGAAGAAAGCGCCCGGCACGCCGGAGGCTGAGACCGATGATATCGAAGTGGAAGATATCGAAGGTGATGAGGCGATTGAAGACGCGGAAGAGCTTGAAGATGACGCCGAGGATATCGGCGAGGATATCGAAGTCGGCACTGACCGCGACGAAGAACAATAGGATCGCTGGGCGGGTTTTAGTTAACCCGTCCTTGACTGTGATGGGCGCGCCAATCGCCTGAGGCGATGATCGGCGCGCCTGCCGGGGTTTCCGGCGCCATCACATAGGCCCAGGCGCGGCGGCGCTGCCCCGCGTGATCCGTCACGGTCATGATAGTGCGGCGATACATGCCGGAGGCAGCGCCATCTGGCGCGGCATCTTCGATTTCATCCAGAATGGGCAAGGCTTTGGCGATATCCTGGAAAGTCAGGATTTCGCCCGTGATAGGCGTGGGCTTGCCCAGGGTGAGTGCGGGGTAATCGCCAAGATCGAATAGCGTGCCGGTGGCTTCTGCCGGCGTGATGGCGGCGATGCCGGCCTTGGCGGCTGGGGGATGCCAGAAGCCGCCTTCCATGAGCGTGCCATAGACAAAGACATCGGCCAGGTGGTGGCAGCCTTCGCCGCCAAGGGCTGCGGCTTCCAAAGGGTGCGGGTGCAGGCCATGGGCGGCGAAGCCGCGCCGGACGGCCTGCAAATAAGCGGCGGGGGGCGCGATGAAGCCCTGCTGGCGTTCCGGCACGACCTGATAGGCGATGGCTTCCAGCGCCTGGCCATTGGGCAGGATGATATGACGTGCGCGGCGCTGATAGGCATGCGGTGCGCCTTCCTTCTGATCCAGCGCTTGCCAGCCGGCTTCGGAGACTTCCAATACCACGCCTTCGATAAAGCCACCCAGGCGGGGCTGGAAATTCAGCACGCCGCCGCCGCGGCCTCGGCCAAAAAAGTCAAAGGCCAATCGCGTATCGGGCAGAATGCCAGGGCCGATCGGGCGGATCGCTGCCGGGTCATGGCCATGGCGCGCGCACCAATCGCGCCAATCAAGCGCGTCGGTATTTGAGCCATAGGCGAAGCTGTAGCGAGGCGTCATGGGGCGAAGCTTATACATGTTTGAAATCAGCGCCGTTAACGCACGCCGAAGGCGGGCGCGAGCCCGAATGGGCGACGCCGCTTATGCGGCGAAGCCAAGCGCCCGGAGGCGCGCGCCGGCGTTTGAGGGCGGATCGGACACGATCCGCGGCACACAAATTAGCGGAGAGCCAACACCAGGAGCATCAGGCTGCCCAACGCGATGCGGTAATAGCCAAAGGGTGTGAAGCCGATGCGCCCGATCAGCGCCAGCACGGCGCGCACGGTGATGAGGGCAACAACGAAGGCCGCGACAAAGCCAACCGCGATTTGGCCGAAGGCGCTTGGGTCAATTTCAGCGCGCACTTTCCAAAGGCTGTAGAAGCTGGCTGCGAACATGGTCGGGATCGCGAGCATGAAGGAAAATTCAGCGGCGCTGCGGCGTTCAACGCCGATCAGCAGTGCCGTGATGATGGTGGCGCCGGAACGTGATGTGCCCGGGATCATGGCCAAAGCTTGGCCAAGCCCGACCAGCACGGCGGCCAGCGGCCCGATTTCCGGCACGCTATGAATGCTCGGCGCCGGGCGCAGCTTTTCGATGGCGATAATGGCAATGCCGCCCAGGATGAGCGCAATGGAGACAACCCAAGGATTGAACAACAGGCTGGTGATGGTCTTGTGAAACAGAAAGCCAATGATCGCCGCCGGCAGAAAGGCGAGCATGAGGTTGATGACGTAATAGCGTTCCCGCCCTGGCCGCCACATGCCGCGCAAAAGATCCACAATCAGTGCGCGGTAAATCCAGCAGACCGCTAGGATGGCGCCAAGCTGGATGGAGATTTCGAAAACCTTGCCGGGCGGGCCCTGAAAGCCAATCAATTCGCCAAGCAGGATCAGATGCCCGGTCGACGAAATCGGCAGGAATTCAGTGAAACCTTCGACAATGCCCATGAGCAGGGCAGAGAAAAGGGCGCTCAGGTCCATGCGCGTGATCCATGCGTGGCGCGGGCGGGCTGCCCGATTCGCCAATCATGAATGCTTGCGCCGTGGCGCGGCCAATGTCCACGCCACGGCGAATTGAGTTCCGGAGTATTTTCAAGCCAAGTGGAACACTTGGCGCCTCGGAAAATACGACCAGACCAGATATTCAGTAACGGTATTGTTCGGCCTTGAAGGGGCCCTGAGTTTCCACGCCGATATAGCCGGCCTGCTGCGCGGTGAGTTGCGTCAGCGTCGCGCCGACCTTGGCCAGATGGAGTGCGGCCACCTTCTCATCCAAATGCTTCGGCAGGGTATAGACCTTGCGCTCATACTGGGACGTATTGGTCCAGAGTTCGATCTGCGCGAGTACTTGGTTGGTGAAGGAAGCGGACATCACGAAGGAAGGATGGCCGGTGGCATTGCCAAGGTTCACCAGGCGGCCTTCGGAAAGAAGAATGATGCGCTTCTGGTCGGGGAATTCGATTTCATCGACCTGCGGCTTCACATTATCCCACTTCATGTTGCGCAGCCCGGCCACCTGAATTTCGGAATCGAAATGCCCGATATTGCAGACAATGGCGCGGTGCTTCATGGCGCGCATGTGATCAACCGTGATCACATCCACATTGCCAGTCGCGGTCACGAAGATATCGGCCATGGGCGCGGCCTGTTCCATGGTGACGACCTGATAGCCTTCCATGGCGGCTTGCAGGGCGCAGATGGGGTCAACTTCGCTCACCATCACGCGGCAGCCGGCATTCCTGAGCGACGCGGCAGAACCCTTGCCCACATCACCAAAGCCGCAAACCATGGCGACCTTGCCGGCCATCATCACATCGGTGCCGCGACGGATCGCATCCACCAATGATTCGCGGCAGCCATAAAGGTTGTCGAATTTCGACTTGGTCACGCTGTCATTCACATTGATCGCCGGGAAAAGCAGGCGCCCTTCCTTGGCCATCACATAAAGCCGGTGCACGCCTGTCGTGGTTTCTTCCGAAACACCCTTGATGGCAGCAGCAAGCTTCGCGAACCAACCCGGCTTGGTCGTCAGGCATTTCTTGATGAGGGCGAAGAACACTTCTTCTTCCTCATTCGTCGCCTTATCCAGGAACGCGGTATCGCCCTGTTCGGCGCGCAGCCCGTAATGCACCAGCAGCGTCATGTCGCCGCCGTCATCGAGCAGCACATTGGGTTCGCCGCCATCGGCCCATTCCAGCGTGCGCTGCACATATTCCCAATATTCCGGCAGCGTTTCGCCCTTCACGGCGAAAACCGGCGTGCCGGTTTCGGCAATCGCCGCCGCCGCATGGTCCTGGGTTGAGAAGATATTGCAGGAAGACCAGCGCACATCGGCGCCAAGGTGCTTCAAGGTTTCAATCAGCACCGCCGTTTGGATGGTCATGTGCAGGCAGCCCGCGATGCGCGCACCCTTGAGCGGCTGGGCCGCGCCATATTCAGCGCGCACCGCCATCAGGCCGGGCATTTCGTCCTCGGCCATGGCAATCTCCTTCCGCCCCCAGGCGGCGAGGGAAAGGTCCTTAATCACGTAGTCTTGGGTGGCCATGGCGAAATCTCCTTGATTCTGGCGCGGCGGGTAACACGGGGCGGGGCGTAGGGCTAGAGGGAAAGAAGAATATAAGGATACCTTTATGTCTTTTTCGGGCTGGCCCGTTTTGCAGGGCAAGCTAAGCTCGCCCATCAAACCCCGGGGAGGCGCTTATGGCCGAACAAAGCTTAGGCATTCTTGAACAGCGGCGGATCGAAGCCGGTTTTGCCAAGGGCATTTATGAGGAAATGAAGGCCCAGATCGGCGAGGAGAAGGCGAAATCCATCCTGTCCGCCGCCATCATCAAGCTCGCCAAGGAAACCGCCGCCGAAATGGCCAAGCAGGGGCCGGACGGGAAACCTTCCTTGGAGCATTTCATCTCCCTCCAGCCGCTTTGGACCAAGGGGGATGCGCTGCAAATTGAGACGATCCGCAAGGACGCAAAGCATTATGATTTCAACGTGACGCGCTGCCGCTATGCGGAGATGTATCGCGCCATGGGGCTGGCGGAGCTTGGCGCGATCCTGTCCTGCAATCGTGATGGGGCGTTTTG
>CAMCEP010000201.1 GCA_945873675.1 Asaia bogorensis | reverse complement strand
ACTTCAACACGGCTTCCCTTGTTGCCGATCCCATGCGCCGAAGTGATCACTAAACCATTAGCATCAACCAGGGCGCCGCTGCCCTTCATTTGACCTTCCAGCAATACAACAAGGGAAGCAGATCTGAGCCGCGCGTATACGTCGCCTTGAAGAACTGCGCTTCCATCCGCCGCGAGCGCTGATTCACCGTAAACTTGAGCCGCCGCTACAAACGCGGCTCCGAACGCAAGTCGCAAGGTAAAGCTCCTGCGCCCAAAGCCATTTGAGGCTGAAAGAAAAGAGTTGGAGTGTGAGTACCATTTGGACATTCGGAAGGTCCTCCCCGTTCTCGGCGACGGAGGTATCCTGACGTCATTCGGGGGTTTTCTGCAACCGTAAGGTGTAAGAAACCCTCGCGTGCAATCACCCCTCCGCCTTGACGTCTTTATTGTAGTGGCGGGGCGCTTTTGATCCTTCGGGCATTGAAGGCTTGCTACCAACCGCTGCTAGGTCCTGCGCTTTGGGATAAAAATTTAGAAAGCCCCTGATAAGGCTTGCCCCGCAGCGCGGCTCCTCATAGGTTGCGCGCGTTCGGGGCGTGGCGCAGCCTGGCTAGCGCGCCTGTTTTGGGTACAGGAGGTCGGAGGTTCGAATCCTCTCGCCCCGACCAGCGTTCACGGTATTCTGTAAGGAGTGGGGGGTGGTTCCCTCAGGCCAACGGATTGGCCCGATGCGGCGGCACCCGATGGCCGGGGTGGCACGAGTGCCCGCTTTCGCGCCGCTGCACCGCGCAGGGTTTAACTCGGCGCTTCAGAAAATGCGCCCAAACAGGCTTTTGGTATCAGCGATAGCGCTGCGCGCGTCGTTCCCTGGCAGGCTTTGCGCCCGGATCAATCACCAAGCACTCGATCCGGGTAATCATCGCGCCCCCGCTCGGGGAGCCAAAGGGCTTCAAGCGGGTCTGCGGGCTTTTCTGGCTGGCAATGATTTCCTCACCCACGCGGGCCGCTGCCGCGATTTTCCACAATCACCGGCCGGCCAAGCGCTTCCGTAAGCTGTTCAGCGGTGGCGCGGGCGTGCAGGTCCTGCGGGCTGCCGGCAGCAAAGGGCACCATGCTGCATGCGGGACGGCTGGGTCAGGTTTCCGCGTGTGCAGCGCTTACGGCAAAGGCCGAGGCAATACCGCTTGCCAGTACCGCGCGCCGGCAAACGGCTGCGCCATTGATTGCTTCATGTAGTGCCATGCCCATTTCCCCCGACCTTGATGGTTTTGGGAAAGGGCTATCGGCGGCTGCTTATCGGATCAAGCGATGCCCAGCGCTACAGGCTTGGCCCTTAACCTCGGCCGTCCCAAAGTTGCCCCAATGGGTGGAAGAACCACCATTTCCATGCGCCGCAACCTGGCGCCGCGAAAGCCCGCTGGTCAGCGCTATCCACACCACTTCTTTGCGAATTTATCCGTCCTGCCTGTGCCCATTGTTCATCTCCTTTGCTGCACAATGTATGATCAAAGGGGCGGCACAAAACCGCAACAGGTCCAGATCACCATCTTGCGGTGGCAGCCCCAGGGCGACTAGGCTCCCTTCCAGAAATATCGGACAGGAGAAGATGATGACAGCAACCAATCGCCGTTCCCTTTTTGCGCTCGCTGCCACGATGGCCGCTGGTGCAGCATTACCGGCGCAAGCAAGGCCGCTGGATCAGGTGCTTTCTTCCAAGCGGCTGCGTGCCGGCATCAATCCAACCCTGCCGCCCTTCGGCACCTTCAATGAACGCAACCAGATTGACGGTTTTGATGCGGATATCGCACGCGAAATTGCGCGGCGGCTGAATGTGGAATTGGAAATCGTGCAGGTCGGCAGCCCGGACCGCATCCCCTTCCTGCAGTCCGATCGCATTGACATTGTGCTTGGCGCCATTACCCGCACCATCGAACGCGCCTTGGTGATTGACTATACCCAGCCGCTGCATACGCAATCTATGGTTGTGTTGACCAAATCCTCCGGCACTGCGGTGCCGATCGCAAAGCCGGCGGACCTGAATAACCGTCAGGTGCGTATGGTCCAGGTTCGCGGCACGGTTGGCGTACCCTGGCTTCAGGCGAATGCGGCGCAGGCGCAGGTCACGCTGCTCGATAACTACCCTGATTGCTTCCGTGCACTGTCACAGGGACGCGCGGATGCCATGGTGGATGTCGCGGAATCGGTTGTCATTCCCATGCGTAATTTCCAGGGCGTGCAATGGAAAATCCTGGATGAGGTGCTAGCCAGCTTCTGGGTTGGCATTGGCGTGCAGAAGGGCAATACGGCGCTGCGTGATGTGCTGAATGTTGTGCTTTTTGAAATGCACCGTTCCAACTTCGTCAATCAAACCTGGGAGAAGTGGTTCGGCGTGCCGATGACAACGCGCATCCCCTTCAACCCGATGTTCTGACATGACACTGCAATACGGGCAGGTTCTGCATTACCTGCCCGATTTTCTGCTTGGCGCGGGCATGGCGCTGTGGATCGCAGCCCTTGCCTTTGCGGGGGGGCTGCTGATCGGGCTTGTTGGCGCTGCGGTAATGACGCAAGGCCCGCTTTGGCTGCGCGTGCCGGTGCTGGGGTATGTGCGCTTCTTCACCTACACGCCGCAGCTTGTGCAAATCTTTTTCCTGTTCTTCGCGCTACCGGAATTCGGCGTCATCCTATCCCCTATCACCGCCGTACTGATCGGCATGACGCTGAATGCAGGTGCCTATCTGACGGAGATTGAGCGCGCAGGCTTTGCCTCGGTCCCGCAGGCGGAATTGGATGCGGCGGAAACGCTTGGCTTTTCACGGGCGCAGACCGTTTGGTATGTGATCGCGCCGCATGTGGTGCGCACGCTCTACCCGTCTCTATCCAACCACTACATCATCATGACGCTGGGCACTTCCATGGCGGCGATTTTTGGCGTGGAGGAACTCACAGGCCGCGCGCTCAACGCCAATGCCATTTCCTTCCGGTCCGTGGAGATTTTCTCGATCACTGCCGGGATTTATATTCTGCTGACGATCATCGCTTCCGTGATGCTCTGGTTACTTGGCAGATGGTTATTCCGCGTCAAGGCGAGGGCCTTCTGAACCATGTCAGTCTGGCAAATCCTGGCCAATGAGGCGCCGCGCTTCTTCACCTGGTGGAATATGCTGTTCCTTGGGCAGGCGTTGCTGAATACGCTTATCGCTTCTGTCATTGGCTGCGCGCTTGGTTATGCGTTGGGCTTTCTGTTGGCCACGTTGCGCTTGCCACAGGTGATGCCCTTCGCCGCCATGCGCACTGGCGCGATCCTTTGGGTTGAAATCTTCCGACGCATTCCCTTTCTTGTATTACTGCTACTGGTATTTTTTCTCGGTCAGGTGCTGCGGCTGGAAGCGCCATTATGGGCGGTCGCCATCACCGCCGTTGCTATCCGCATGAGTGCGCTGGCGGCCGAGAATGTGCGCGCTGGCTATGACAGTGTGCGCCCGCAGCAATGGGAAGCAGCGCTCACCATGAACCTGCCGGCAATCACCGCGCTCAGGCGCGTGGTGCTGCCGCAATCCTGGCGCGTGATCCTGCCGCCTTCTATTGTGCATGTGCTCAGCATGGTGAAGGAAACGTCGCTGGTATCGCAGATTGGCTTCATTGAAATCACCTTTGCCGCGAAAATGCTCACACAACGCGGTTTCAGCGCTATCATCACCTATGGCACGGCGCTGATCCTTTATTTCTGCGTGTCTTGGGCCTTGGCGTCGCTCGCGCGGGCGGCAGAACGCCGCCTGACTACGCGGCGGGCCTTTATAATCCCGACGCCTTAAGTGCTGCGGTCAGCGCTGCCGCATCGGCCGCATCCACGGGCGGTTGCGGTGGCCGAACGGTCGCATCGGCGATGATGCCCATCTCTCGCAGGCACCATTTCAGTCGCGCTGTCGCGCGCCCACCCGGCGGGGCGCCGTAAATCGCCTCGGCCAAGGGCTCCAGTTTTTCATGCAGGGCACGCGCTGTGGGCAGATCATTCGCACGCACTGCCGCATCCAGGGCGACGATTTCATCGGGCATGAGGTCCGCCAATGAAACAAGGCTGCCATCGCTGCCATGCACCATGCAGGCCAGCAGATGTTCATCACCGCTCGCGCAGACCGCGACATCCGGACGCAAGCGCTTCACCTGCCGGCGCAGTGCGTCATAGCCATCCACTTCCCAGCCGCCTTCCTTGATACCGACGATGGTTTCAATTTTCAGCAGCTCTGCCATCGCCTCGGGCGTGAAGCCCATACGCCCGGCAGCGTGATGCGCCTGGAACAGAAACAACGGCACACCTGGCACAGCATCCGCGATGGTACGGTGATGCAGCACGGCCATGGCGGTTGTATGCGCCAACGCAAAGGCATTAGGTAGAAATACCATGATGGCATCGGCGCCCGCGGCACATGCTTCCCGCGCTTCCTCTGCCGCTTCCTGGGATGATTCCGCATTCACGCCGGCTACGATCAGCCGCGTTGTATCCAAGGTTGCGCGCGTTACTTCCACCGCGCGGCGCTTTTCGGCGCGGGTGATAACGTAATTCTCCCCCGCATGGCCATTGATCAAAACGCCGCGAATGCCAGGGCGCATGACGCAATGCGCGGTATGGGCCGCATAGCCGTCCCAATCCGGCGCAAAATCTGCGCGCATCGGCAGCACGGTGGATGGGTAAATGCCGTGAAAGCGCGTGTCGCTCATGCGGAATTGCTCCGTTGGTGAAGAAGCCGGTCTATGGGGAATAGTGGCAGTTCCGGCGCCTCGCCCAGGATCGCTTGCGCCAGGATGCGGCCCATATAGGGGCCGCTGGTATAGCCGGAATGCACGCTGCCGATGATCCAGGCATCATCAATGCCGGGGATGGGGCCAATGGCGGGCAGCGCATCCGCCGTTTCCGCTTCCAGCCCAAGCCAGGATCGTACGACGCGCGCATTGCGCAAGGCTGGCACAGTATGCGCAGCGAGCCGCACATTACCGAGGAAATTTTCTGGCCGCACCGCGACACCGCCGCGCGCACGATCCCCAATGCCTTGCCATCCGCCACCAATCAGCACCGTGCCATTGGCATATTGCTTCAGGCTCAAAAGGCCGGAGGCAACACCAAGCACTGTGCGCATCACGGGTGGCATGCGTTCGGTCACGACAAGCTGATTGATCAGCACCTTGATCGGCAGCGTCACGCCAAGCCAGGCCGCCATGTCCTGCAACCAAACGCCGCCCGCCAGCACCACGCGTTGCGCCGCAATCGCACCCGCAGATGTGTCAAGCACAAAGCGACCATCAATGCCGCGCACTGGCGTTGCTTCCATCAACGTCACGCCGGCTTCCTGCAAGGCAGCGCGAAAGGCGCGCCCGGTCAGGTAGGCCGAGGCAAAGCCATCAATCGGGCAATGCCCGGCAAGCTTCACGCCATCGGCAAGCCCAGGTTCAATCGCCTGGGCAGCGCGACCATCAATCAATTC
>CAMCEP010000200.1 GCA_945873675.1 Asaia bogorensis | reverse complement strand
ACGGAACACCCGGTCACGCTGAAGCTGGAATTCCTGCAAGTGACGGGGTCTTTCAAGCCGCGCGGGGCCTTTAATCGGCTGCTGTCGAATGCTGTGCCGCCAGCGGGCGTGGTGGCGGCATCGGGTGGCAATCACGGCGCAGCGGTGGCCTTTGCTGCGCAAAGCCTTGGTGTGCCGGCGGAAATCTTCGTCCCCGCCCCTACCCCCGCAGTCAAACGCACGCGCATTGAAAGCTTCGGCGCACGCCTTGTGGTCGGCGGGGCGAGTTATGAGGAAGCGCGCATCGCCTCCGAAACCCGCGCGGCGGAAACCGGCGCCATGCTGGTCCATGCCTATGACCAGCAGGAGGTTCTGGCCGGCCAGGGCACGATCGGGCTGGAATTGGAACAGGATGCGCCGGAGTTGACGCATGTGCTGATAGCCGCCGGCGGCGGCGGCCTGTTTGGCGGCATTGGTGCTTGGTATGCGGGCCGTACCGGCCTTGTGGTGGTGGAACCGGAAGCCTGCGCGACGCTGACCACGGCGCAAAAGGCTGGTGCGCCGGTGGATGTGCCGGTGGGCGGCATTGCCGCCGATAGCCTGGGCGCGCGCCGTGCCGGGCGCTTGGCCTTCGATGTATTGCGCGCCACCAACGCCACCTGCGTAACCCTGCCGGATGAGGCGATTATCGCGGCACGGCGTTGGTTGTGGGAAAAGCTGCGCATCGTGGCCGAACCGGGCGGCGCGGCGGCGCTCGCGGCTTTGCTCTCCGGCACATGGCGCGCCCCGGCGGGGGCGCGGATTGGCATTGTGCTTTGTGGGGCGAATTGCGATCCGGGGAGTGTGGCTTAGCGCTATCCGCGCGGGATCATGCCTTCTTCCCGAGCCTTGATCTGAAGCGCCAGATATTTCGAGTAGATGCGGCATTGCGCCAGGCTGCCGGCCATGAACCAAAGACCTTCTTGTGGGGTGGGCTTCCACATATTGGCCAATTCGCCATCCTCACCCACACCCCAAATTGGCCCAACCTTATCGGCAATGGCATCGCCCATCAGCCGGCGCACCAATTCCTGCTGCGTGTAATAGCCGGTCGCGAGCACCAGCAAATCCGCAGGCACAATGCGCCCATCCTTCAGCTTGGCGCCTTCCGCGACGAATTCAGCGATATCGTCAAATTGCAGCAGCCCGATATCGCCATTGATGATCAGGCCCGAACAGCCGGCATCCAGGTAATAACCGCCGCCGCGCCTGCGGTATTTCATTTGATGGCCGGTGCCATCCTCGCCCAGATCATATTTGAAGCCGCGTGCCTTCAGCCCCGCGATCAAATCCTTGTCCAGTTCCGCCATGCGCTGCACGGCCAATTGATAGCCCTGGATAATCAACGGATAGGTGCCGGAAGTCGCGATCAGATCACAATCTTCAAGCGACGGGCCTTCATCATAAAGCGCGTAATTCATCTTCGCACTTGGATCGATGCTGACAACGGTGGTGGAACCGCGCTGGATGATGGTGGTGGCCACATCATGGCTGTGCAGGTCCTGCGCCACATCATGCCCGCTATTGCCGGTGCCCAGCACCAGCGCCTTCTTGCCGCGCCAAGCGGCACCGCTGGAGAAGCTGTGGGAATGGATCACATCGCCCTTGAAGGCCTCAAGGCCCGGCAGCTTTGGCACTTTGGGAATACCGCTGACGCCATTGGCGAAAATCACATGGCGTGGCGCCATTTCTCGTATCGAGCCATCTGCGCGGCGCAGCCGCACACGCCAATGCCCTGCCTTGGCATCATAGTCGCCGCCCAGGAATTCCGTGCTGGTCCAGACATTGATTTCCAGCGCCCAGGCGTAATGTTCAAACCAATTGGCCAGCATGTCTTTGGGTATGTATTTCGGCCAGGTCGGCGGGAACGGCATATAAGGCAGGTGGTTCACATGCACCTGGTTATGCAGCGCCAGCGAATGATAGCGCTTGCGCCAATTATCCCCGATGCGACCGTGCTTTTCGACAACCAGCGTATCCAGCCCAAGCTGGCCAAGCCGCGCGGCAATGCCAAGCCCTGCCTGGCCCGCGCCAATCACCAGCACAACGGGGTCGCGGTCCGCGAAGGCTTCTGCCTTTTCGCGTTGATCAAGCCAATTATCGCCACCAAAATTGCGCGAATAGGCTTCACCGCTCGGCCGACGCTTGCCGGTTTTTTCCTCAAACCCCGTGAGTTCTTCAAGCGTTGTCAGCAGCACCCAGGCTTGGCTTGGGTTTTCCGCAGTCACGCGCAGCACGCCATCACCGCGCCCAAGCCTTGTGGCGAAGGTGAACAGCGCTTCAATCACCTCAATGCCCAGGCGCTTGACGCGCCGGGGGCGCGTGCGCCCTTCCGCCAAGGCGAAATCATGCGCGCCAGTGCGGGGCGCTGCTTCCACGAAAGCGGCCGCGATATCGGCCGCGCCAGCATGGGGCGTGATATTCCAGGTGAAGGCGAGCAAATCGCGCCAATGGCTGTCTGGTGCGAAAAGCGCAGCGAGGCGCCCCGTATCCGCCGATTTGAGTGCAGCTTCAAAGCGTTGCAGCCAGGCGGTCACCAAAGCCGCATCATCCGCTGCGGTGCTGATCGCATTATTGGTCATGTGGTTCATGGTGTTTCTCGCCCTGGAAAGTACTTGCGGTCAGCCTAACCCTTTCGGCGCGCTTGAAAAGCCTGCGCCTTCAAGCCGCATCAAAACGCGTCAGCAGCGCCCGCAGCCGATCAGGAACGGGGATGGGTCGCTTGCTTTTTTGATCGGTCCAGACCCAAACAATCTCACCAGTCGCCAGCAACCTGTCGCCATCTGCGTGGAAAATCGCCGGCTGGAACGCGATGGAAGAAGTGCCAATCCGCGTGGTGCGCACGCCAATTGCCAATTCCTCATCATGGCCGATGCCGACCTTATATTCGACAAGGGCGCGCACAACGTGAAAATCCGCGCCACTTGCCTTGATTTCAGCGCGATTATCCCAGCCGGCGGCGCGGATATAGGCGGATACCGCCATATCATACCAGGTCAAATAATGCGCGTTGAAGACAATGCCCTGAGCGTCCACTTCATTGTAGCGAACGCTCAGGGGGAAGAAGTAGCGAAAGCTGCTTCGTTCCATGGTTCAGGCAGACTTGATGTCTTTCACAATCGCCTTGGCAGCATTGACCATGATGGCAACTTCGTTGGCGATGGTCACCAGCTTATAGCCCATTTTGATCATGCGCTTGGCATAGGCGGGGGAACCGCAATGCAGGCCGGCCGAAATGCCGCGCTTGCCGCATTCCGCCAGCAGCTTTTCGTAAATGCCCAGGATGAAGGGGTCTTCCACATCCAGTTTCGGTTCCAACCCGTAGGAGAAGGAAAGATCCGAAGGCCCGACATAAATGCCATCAATGCCCGGTACATCCAGGATGGCGCCGATATTCTCGATCGCCTGTTTGGTTTCGATCATGGGAATGACGAGGATTTCGTCATTTGCGGTCTTTTGGTAGGACCCGCCTTCACCATAAAGCCCAGCGCGGATCGGGCCATTGGAACGCGTGCCGTGCGGCGGGTATTTGCAATATTGCACAAGCGCGCGGGCTTCTTCCGGCGTATTCACCATGGGGCAGATCACGCCATAAGCGCCGGCATCCAAGACCTTGCCGATGATGCCCGGTTCATTCCAGGGCACACGCACCATGGGGGTCACGGGATGCGGCTGCATGCCCTGGAAGCAGGCCACGCAGGAAAGGTAGTCCTGCACGCCATGCTGCATATCCACGGTTATGCTGTCCCAGCCGGATTGGGCGAACATTTCCGCCGAAAAGGCATTGGGGATGGCAAGCCACCCATTGGCCACGGCCTGGCCGGCCTTCCACATCTGTTTGACCTTATTCGGCATTGCCCTGTTTCCTCCTTGGGGACGCTGAGACGGGAAGGCTAGAGCATTTTCTAGCTAAGTGGAAACACTTGGCTCTCCGGAAAATGCGACCAAACAACAGCCTAGCGCCTTGTCGCCGCGCAACGGCGCGGCAAGAAGGCGCTAGGCCAGAACGCCGCAGGCCGGAAGATGCCCCCGCTGGACGCGCTGGCCCGCAAGCGGCAAAAAGGGGGCAACCCGCCGCCAGCCCTTCGCCGCCGGCATGAGGAAACACCATGAATGCCAGCGCCCCCGCCATAGCACAGGTCATTGCCAGCATCCGCGGCTTTCTGGGCGAAAGGCTCAGCACCGCCCAGGCCATGCGCGAACAGCATAGCCGGGGTGAGGATACCACGCCGCCGACGCTGCCTGATGCCGTTGCCTTTGTGCAGACCACGGATGAAGTCAGCCGCATCATGGCGCTGTGCCATCAGCATGGCGTGCCGGTGGTGCCCTTTGGCGCCGGCACATCGCTTGAAGGGCATGTCAATCCGGTGCGCGGCGGCATATCGCTCGATCTGTCGCAAATGACGGCGGTGTTGGAACTGAACACTGAAGATATGGATTGCCTGATTGAACCGGGCGTCACGCGCCAGGCCCTGAATGATTTTCTGCGCGCTGAGGGGCTGTTCTTTCCGGTTGATCCCGGCAGCCATTGCACCATTGGCGGCATGTGCGCCACGCGCGCTTCCGGCACCAATGCGGTGCGCTACGGCACCATTCGCGAAAATGTTTTGGGGCTTGAAGTGGTGCTGGCGGATGGGCGTGTTATTCAAACCGGCGGACGGACGCGCAAGGCCGCCAATGGCTACGACCTGACGCGACTATTCATCGGATCCGAAGGTACGCTTGGCGTCATCACCAAAATCCGTCTGCGCCTGCATGGCATCCCTGAGGGCATCAGCGCCGCGGTCTGCCAATTCCCCACACTTGCCGCCGCAGTTGAGACGGTCAGCACCGTGATGCAAAGCGGCATTCCCGTGGCGCGTATTGAATTGCTGGATGAGGATCAGATGGAAGCCTGCATCCGCTATTCCAAGCTGGAAGGGTTTGAAGCGACCACCACGCTATTTCTGGAATTCCATGGCTCGCCCGCGAGCGTGGTGGAACAGGCAGAAACGGTGGAAGCCGTCGCGCGGGATTTCGGCGCCACCAGCTTTGAAGCAGCGACCGACCCCGAAACACGCAATCGGCTATGGAAGGCGCGGCATGATGCCTATTGGGCCGCGATTGCACTGAAGCCCGGCCATCGCGGCATTACCACGGATGTCTGCGTGCCCATCTCGCGCCTCACGGAAGCCGTGGTGAAGGCCAAGGAAACCGCCAAGGCATCGGGGCAGACCAGCTGCATTGTTGGCCATGTCGGTGACGGCAATTTCCATTGCCTGATCCTGTTTCCGGATAATGACCAAGCCGCACTGGAAAAGGCCTGGGCTTTGGACAGGGAAATCGTGGCGCAAGGCTTGGCGCTTGGCGGTACCTGTTCCGGGGAACATGGCATCGGCCTTGGCAAGCGCGAATTCCTGGAACAGGAACATGGCGATGGGGCGCTTTCTGTCATGCGGGCCTTAAAGGCAACGCTTGACCCCAAAGGTATCCTAAACCCCGGCAAGATGTTC
>CAMCEP010000199.1 GCA_945873675.1 Asaia bogorensis | reverse complement strand
AGGCATGCACGCAGCCCTTAAGTGCAACGGCGGGCAGGGTCATGATACCACCCCCGCCTGACGCAAAGCCGCGCGCAGATCTTCGATCAGCATCGTAAAGGGGCGTTCGGCAGTCGCATCGCGCCCGATCAGCACCAGATCCCAGCCGGAAAGCCCCATGCCGGGCAGCGTCAGCCGTGCGGCTTCCTTCAGGCGCCGCCGGGCCCGATTGCGAATCACGGCATTGCCGATTTTCTTCGTCACGGTGAAGCCAAGCCTGAGCGAGGGTTCGGGGATGGCGAGCGCTTGTAAAACAAGCCCAGGACGCGCAGCGCGCTTGCCACGAGATGCGGCGCGCAAAAACTCCCTGCGCTTCTTGAGCCTTTCCAGCCGAGGCAGGGCGGGCGGCAATGGCGCGGAGCCTTCATCAAGCCGCGCCATCCCACCACCCCGCACGAGGCTTGGTTCAGGCGGAAAGACGCTTGCGGCCCTTGGCGCGGCGATTGGCCAGCACCTTGCGGCCGCCCACGGTCGAAAGACGGGAGCGAAAGCCATGGCGACGCTTCCGGACGAGCTTGGAGGGCTGATAGGTACGCTTCACGATACTTCTCCCAGAGGGTCGTAGCCATAAGGCAAAGAAAGAGCGCCGGCGGCGGGCCATTCGCAGGTCCACCCCGGCGGGGTCGGGACGTATAGGAAGAGCAGGCGCCATCCGTCAACCATCAGGGCGGCTAAAGCCGATTGACGCTTGGGGAAAGCGGCCCGCATCATCCCCCTCGAAAAACCGCCGGACCCTTTGGGCCGGGCGATGGGGGAAGGAAATGGCCAAGCCGCTTTACGATACCCTTATGGTCAATCTGCGCCTGGCAGATGGCGGGCCACCGGGACAGCGCCTGGCGCTGAAGGCCGGGCGGATTGCCGCCATCCTGCCCGCTGATGCCCCGACGCCCCCGGCCAGCCAGGTGCTGGATTTGGGCGGGGATTTGCTGCTGCCGGGCCTCGTGGATGGCCATATGCATCTGGATAAGACTCTATTCGGCCTGCCCTGGACCCCGCATGCAGCCGAGCCCTTCCGCATGAGCCGCATTGCGACGGATGCCAAGCTGCTGCCATCCCTACCCCTAGATACGGCCGCGCGGGCGGGGGCGCTGATCCGGCGCTGCGTGGCGAATGGCACAGCGCATATCCGCACCCATGCTGATATCACCCCGGCCTTCGGGCTTTCGGCACTTGAAGGCGTGCTGGCGGCGCGGGAGGCGCATAAGACAGCCGCGACGGTGCAGGTGGTGGCCTTCCCCCAGGCGGGTGTGATGCGCGCCGGCGGCAAGCCCATGCTTGACCTGCTGGACGCTGCCATTGGCGCGGGGGCAGAGCTGGTCGGCGGCATAGACCCTTGTGAGGTGGACCGCGACCCGGCCGGCCAATTGAACGGGATTTTCGCCATCGCGGAAAAGCGCGGTGTGGGCGTGGACATCCATTTGCATGAACCGGGCGAGCTTGGCCTGTTCAGCTTGCAGGAAATCTGCGCCCGCGTGCGCGCGCATGGCATGGCGGGGCGTGCCACGATCAGCCATGGGTTCTGTCTGGGTGGTATTGCCGAATCAAAACAAAAGGCCGCGGCCGAGATGATGGCTTCTTGCGGTGTCGCGCTGGTAACACATGGGGCGGGCAGTGCGACCATGCCGCCCTTGATGCTGCTCCGCCGCGCTGGTGTGCGTGTGTTCTGTGGCAATGATGATGTGCGCGATACCTGGAGCCCCTATGGCAATGCCGATATGCTGGAACGCGCTTCCGTGATCGGCTGGCGGGAAGATTTGCGCCATGATCCGTTGATACAGGAATTATTCAGCATGGTGTCATCAGAAGGTGCCGCCGCGCTTGGCATTGCGGATTACGGCATAGCGCCAGGGAATCCCGCGCATTTTTTCACCATCGCGGCTGAGAATATTCCGGATGCGATTGGCGCGCATCCGCCGCGCCGGCGCGTGTTTCACGCAGGGCGCCTGGTGGCGGAAAATGGCGCATGGGGGCAAGCGGCATGACCGAAGAAGCGGGGATATTCGATTTTGTTGTCTCGGGCGCCGGTTCCGCCGGGGCGGCAGTGGCGGCGCGACTTTCGGAGGATGGACGTTATTCGGTGTGCCTGCTGGAAGCCGGGCCGCCGGACCGCAATCCTTGGATTCATATTCCGCTGGGTTTTGCGAAAGTCTACGCGAATTCGGCGATCAATTGGTGCTTTGAAAGCCAGCCGCAGAAGCAACTGAATGACCGTCGCTTCTTTGTCCCGCGCGGTAAGACACTGGGCGGCACAAGTTCGATCAATGGCATGGTCTATATGCGGGGCCATGCTCGGGATTATGATTCCTGGCGCCAACGCGGCTGCACGGGCTGGGATTATGATTCCGTGCTGCCCTTCTTCAAGAAAAGCGAAAATCAGGCGCGCGGCGCGGATGAATTTCATGGCGTTGGCGGGCCGCTCAATGTCTCGGACCACACTGGCACGACAGAATTGACGGAAGCCATGATCAGCGCGGCGGAACAGGCCGGCATTCCGCGCAACCCGGATTTCAATGGCAAGACGCAGGAAGGCACGGGGTATTATCAATCCACCACCAGCGCCAATCGGCGCTGGAGCACCGCGCGCGCTTATCTGGCGCCCGCGAAGGGCCGCGCCAATCTGGATATTCGCACCAATGCCCATGCGACGCGGGTGGTGATCGAAAATGGCCGCGCGATTGGCGTGGAGTATCGCGACCCGGGTGGGCCTAAGCGCGTGCGTGCGCGGCGGGAAGTGATTGTTTCTGGCGGTGCCTATGGGTCCCCGCAATTATTACAATTATCGGGGCTTGGGCCGGCCGAACATTTGCAGGAAATGGGTATTCCGGTGCTGCGCGATATGCCGGCGGTGGGCGCCAATCTGCATGATCATTTCTGCGTCTATTTGATGTGGCGCTGTGCCAAGCCCGTTACCTTCAATGATCTGGAAAATAGCTGGCCACGCAAAATAGCGGCGGCGCTGCAATATGGCTTGTTCCGCAGCGGCCCCATGGCGGTGAATGCGGTACGCACTGGGCTTTTAACCAGATCAGATCCACGGCTGGAACGGCCTGATTTGCAAATCAATCTGCTGGAATGGAGCACGCTGGAACGCAACAAAAAGGGTGTCATTCCGCATCCTTTTTCGGGCTTCACGCTAAGCCCGGTGCATCTGGCCCCGGAAGGGCGCGGCACGGTGCGCCTGGCAAGCCCCGATCCCTTCGCCGCGCCGGCTATTACCTTCGGTTTTCTAGCGACCGATTATGATATGCGTACGATGCTGAATGGCATCAAGCTGGCACGGCGATTGGCGGAACAACCGGCACTGAAGCCCTTTGCGCTTGGGGAATTGGTGCCGGGCGAGGCTTACGCCAGCGATGCCGATATGGAACGCTTTGTGCGCGAAACAGGATCAACAAATCACCACCCATCCAGCAGTTGCGCCATGGGTATTGGCAGCAATAGCGTGGTGGACCCGCAATTGCGTGTGCATGGCGTAGCGGGGCTGCGTGTGGCGGATGCTTCCATCATGCCATCCGTGGTGGCGGGCAATACCAATGCGCCTTCCATCATGATTGGTGAAAAGGCGGCAGCGATGATTCTGGAAGATGCGCGGGCGGCAGCCTGAAAGGACGAAGATGATTTCCCTACTTGGTACCTGGCAATTGCTCCGCGTGCGCGCGACCGATGCGGCGGGCCAGCCTTTGGAGCATCACCAATATGGGCCGGAGCCAACCGGCATTGTGCAATTCGGCCCACAGCGCATGCAGGCCGCAACAGGTGATGGCCGCGCCATATTGCCGCCCGGCCTGAAGCGCTTTTGGTCCGCCTATACCGGCAATTATACCTTTGATGGGCAGGTGCTGATCACGCGCGTGGATGACAGCAATCTGCTAGATCGTATTGGTGGTGATCAGGTGCGGCAAGTGCGCGCGGAAGGTGCTGGCGTTTGGCTGAAACCGCCGGCGCGCATGGTGGATGGCGCCATGCAGCAATTGGAATTGTATTGGGAGAGGATTGGCTGACGCGCGGGCCTTCTTCTAAATTCACGCGAAAGCTTTTTGGCGGCGGGTAAGTCTCCACATCAGCCAAAGCGCGATGGAAAGATTGACGAGATTCCACGCAATGCCGTTCCACATGGCCGCCGTATAGCCGCCGGTTGCGTCAAACAGCGCGCCTGCCATCCAACCACCTACCGCCATGCCAACCATGGTGGAAGAAAGTGCGAGGCCAACGCGGCTGCCGGCCTGCGATGGGGGAAAATTCTCGCGCACAATCATGGCGTAACAGGGCACCAGCCCGCCTTGGAACAGGCCGAACATGAAGGACACCAGGAACAGCGCCATCAGCCCATCAGATGGCAGGAACAACAGCAGTGCAATGCCTTGCAGCATGGATGAAAGCACGAGCGTTCTGACACCACCGATACGGTCCATGATGAAGCCGAATATCAGCCGCGAAGCGATACCGCTGGCGAGCATGACGGAGAGCATTTGCGCCCCGCGCGCCGCGCCGAAGCCAAGGTCCACGCAATAGGCAACGATATGCACTTGCGGCATGGCCATGGCGATGCAGCAGGTGATGCCGGCCAGGATGATCAGTGTCTGCAAAACATTGGGCGAAAGACCAAGCGCCATGGGATTACGCGGCGTGATGGTGCCAGGTTGCGGTGCCGCCGGCATGGGCGCGCGCGTCCGCAGCAACAAGGCAAGGGGGACGATGGTGAGGAAGCTCGCAATCCCCATGATCAGATGCGCCTGACGCCAGCCAATGGTGGAAACGCCCCATTGCAGCAGGGTCGGCCAGAAAGTGCCGGCGAAGTAATTGCCGGAAGCGGCCAGCGCCAGGGCAATGCCGCGGCGTTTTTCGAACCATAGCGAGACATCGGCGATCAGCGGGCTGAACACTGCCGCCGCGCCAAAGCAACTCAGCAGCACGCCATAGGCAAGACCAAAGGAGAGAAGGCTTGGCGCGAAGTAAATCGCTATGCCACCAAGCCCGATGGAGGTAGCGCCGATCAATACGGGCACCATGACGCCGAAGCGGTCCGACAGCTTGCCCATGAGCACGCCACCCACCATGAAACCCACCATGGTCATGGTATAGGGTAGCGACGCACCAGCGCGGAGCGTGCCGAATTCCGCTTGCACGGTGGGCAGCACCACCACCACGGTCCACATCGGCGCGCTGCCGATCATGCTGATCAGAAGCGCAATCGCCAAACGCGTCCAGGCAGCGCGGCCATCCAAGCGGCTATCACGCATCATGATGGCGTCGCTTCATTCTGGGTTTCCTCGGCAAGATTTTAGTGAAGGCTGGCAGCTTTGATGATCCCGCGCCAGCCCTTACTTACCCCCCGGTGCCCAGCGATAGGTGCGGGCTGTGGCTTCACCCATCAGCATGGCACGATCGCTATCCGAAAGCCGATCCGATTTCAGGAAGGCATCCACACCTTCCGCATAAGTCATCAACTCCACGGCGCGAGTCCAATCCGTGCCCCAAAGGCAGCGCTGCA
>CAMCEP010000198.1 GCA_945873675.1 Asaia bogorensis | reverse complement strand
GCGCGCTGCTGGACCCCTTCCTGCAATTGATGCGCCCTATTCCGGTGACGGCCTGGCTGCCGCTTTCCATGATCCTGTTCGGGCTTGGGCCGCGTTCGGCCTTCTTCCTGGTCTTCCTCGGCGCCTTTTATCCCATTCTGCTGAATACGGTATTTGGCGTGCGCAGTGTGGAAAAGCGCCTGTTTGAAGCGGCATCCATGCTGGGCTGTTCCGGCACGGCGCAATTCTTCCGCGTGGTGCTGCCGGCATCGCTGCCATCCATCTTCACCGGGCTCAGGCTTGGCCTGGGCCTGGCTTGGTTTGTTATTGTGGTGGGCGAAATGACAGGCGTGCCGCAAGGGCTTGGCGCCGTGATCATGGATGGTCGCACGCTATCGCGCACTGAATTGGTGATTTGCGGCATGATCGTGATTGGCGTTGCCGGCTTTATTTCTGACCGCATCATTGTCGCTTTGATGAACCGTCTGCTGCGTTGGAGCCCTTCACACCATGGCTGAGCTTCCCATTCTTGATCTGCGCAATGTCGGCAAGGTCTATGAGCTAAATGACCAGCGCATCGAAGCCCTGCGCGGTGCCAATCTGGTTGTCGAGAAAGGCGAATTCGTTTGCCTAATCGGCGCTTCGGGCTGCGGCAAATCCACCTTGCTCCGCATTGTCGCGGGCTTCGAGCCGCCAAGCGCCGGTGAAGCTTTGATGTGGGACAAGCGCATTGCCGGCCCCGCGCCGGATCGCGGCATGGTGTTTCAGGATTACGGACTGTTCCCCTGGCTATCCGTGCGGCAGAATATCGGCTTCGGGCCGGCATCCCGTGGCCTGCCCAAGGCTGACCTCCGCAAGCTAGTGGATCGTTTTGTGGATATGGTGGGCCTCACGCGCTTTGCCGATGCCTATCCGCATCAGCTTTCAGGCGGCATGAAGCAGCGGGTCGCGATTGCGCGCGTGCTGGCCAATGATGCTGAGATGGTGCTTATGGATGAGCCCTTCGGCGCGCTTGATGCCATGACGCGGGAACGCTTGCAGGATGAATTGCTGGATATCTGGCAGCGTACCAAGCTCACTGTGCTGTTCGTCACGCATTCGATTGAGGAGGCGATTTTCCTCGCGGACCGTGTTGTCGTGATGGAACCCGGCCCTGGGCGGATCGCGAGTGAGCATCGCATTGAATTGCCGCGGCCGCGCGATGTTTCCTCCCCGGAATTCAATGCGGTGCGACGTGATCTTTCGGCGCGGCTGCATAGCCATCATGGAAAGAAAGCAGCGTGACCAACCCTGTCGAGCGGCTGCGCTATACCGCGCCTGCGGATCGCCCGCGTCACAGCCTGCCGGGTGGGCAGAAGCTGATCCTGTGGCCGGTGGTGAATATCGAAAACTGGCTGATCGAAAACCCCATGCCGCGCCAGGTTCTGGTCGCGCCGACAGCCGCGGTTTTGCAGCCCGATTTGCCGAATTGGGCCTGGCATGAATATGGGATGCGCGTTGGTTTTTGGCGCTTTCTGGAAATGTTCCAGCGCCACGCCATTCGCCCAACACTTTCCATCAATGGCAGCGTGATTGAGGCTTATCCGCGCGTGGCGGCGGCGGCGCGCGATGCGGGTTGGGAATTCATGGGCCATGGCTGGGTGCAGGTGCCCACGCATAAAATGCCCGATCAGCGGGATTCCATCAGCCGCACCGTGAAGACCATCACTGATTTCACGGGCCGCGCCTGCCATGGCTGGCTTGGGCCGGGGCTGACTGAAACACTGGAAACGCCTGATATACTGGCGGAGGCTGGCATCACCTGGCTTGGTGATTTCGTGGTGGATGATCTGCCCGCGCGCGTGGCGACGGCGCATGGTGAAATGCTGTCCCTGCCCTATTCGGTCGAGTTAAACGACATCCCCGTGGTGATGATCCAGCACCATGATGAGGAAGAATTACCGCGCCGCGCGCGGCTGCAAGCGAAGCGCCTGATTGCGGAGGCTGAGGCATCGGCTGGCGTGAAGATCATGTCCATTGCGATCCATCCCTATATTTCTGCCGTCCCGCATCGCATTGATGCGCTGGCCGCGCTGTTTGCGGAATTGGCGGCTGATCCGCGCGTGGCCTTCATGCAGGGCGATGAGATTGCCGCCTGGTATCGGGCGAGTGGGGATGGGGCGTGAAGCTAGCGCTTCAGCCGATAAGGAAGCCCCGCACCAAGCCGAACATCCCGGTGCAGAACAGGATCGTCAGGGCCACCTGGCGATAGAGTTGTTCATTGCCAAGACCCTGGAAGGCGCGCCCGCCCACCCAGGCGCCAAGCACCATGACCGGCAGCAAAATCGCGGCGCGGATCAATGCCGTAACACCCGCGACCCCTGAGGCCATCACAATCGCAATCAACAGAAATTGCGTCAGGAAATAATAGGTGACGATATTGGCGCGGTTCACCTGCGGCGGATCATTGCCCGAAAGCAAATAAAGCAGCACGGGCGGTCCGCCGACGCTGGTGGTAGCCATCATGGCGCCGGAAACAGCACCAACAAGGATGGTGGCAGGCTGAGTCCTTCGCCCCTTATAGCGCCAGCCGGTCCACATGATCACGACGAAAACCACGATCACTGCTGAAACCGCCGTGATGATGGCGTTCTTGTCCACATTCGCGAGCAGCCAGACACCAAGCGGCATGGCAGCGCAGGCGGCGATGCTCATGGGTGTCAGAAGCTTCCAATCGGCGTGTTGGCGCACTTGCGGGAAAAGCTGGAAGGAGACGATGAGTTCAATCGCAACCACCGTCACGACCATATCCGCTGAGCCGAACAGCATGGCAAAGATCGGCGCCATCAGCATCGCTGACCCAAAGCCGGCAAATCCGCGCATGAGCCCGGCGATGAAGGTCACACCAAGCGCAGCCCAGATATTGATGCCGTCAAAAATTGGCGCGAGATGGTCAGCGATATCTTGCACGAGCGCTGCTTAGACTATTGCGGCTGGATGCCGATGCGCTTGGCGAGCGCGCCGTACATTTCCCGTTCGCGGCGGACACGTTCGGCGAAAACGCTACCACCTTCGAAAGCAGGTACGATGCCGGCAGGCGCCATGGCGCTGGCGACTTCGGGCATGGCGGTTACTTGTCGCAGCGCTTCGGTCAGCCGCGCAATGGCGGCGGCGGGCATGGAAGTTGGGGCCGCCACGCCATACCAGGGAATGGCCAAGGCGCGTTCCAGCCCAATCTCGCCAAGGGTTGGCACATTGGGAAGGCTTGGATTGCGGTTTTCGCCAATCGTCGCAATGCCAATCAGCTTCCCGTCATTCACCGCCGGCACCGCGACCGAATCAAACAATAATTGCACGCGCCCGGCCAGTGCATCAGTGAGCGATGGGGCGGAACCGCGATAAGGCACATGTTCCACCTTGATGCCGGTGACATCGCCGAAAAGCTCTCCGGTGAGTTGCGTGATGGTGCCAGGTCCGGCGGAACCGAAACGCAATTGCCCTGGATTGGCTTTGCCATAGGCAATCAGCCCTGCCGCATCGCGGAAGGGCAGTGAAGGATGGGAAGCGACAACACTGTATCCGAGGGTGATGCGCGCCACGGGTATGAAGGCTGTCGCCGGGTCATAGGGCAATTGCGCCATCACATGCGGGCTGATGGTCAGCACCGCAGTTGGGAAAATCAGTACCGTATGACCATCGCGGGATTGCGCGACGGCCTGCGCGCCGATGCTGCCCCCTGCCCCGGCACGGTTTTCAATCACCACCGGCTGGCCAAGTAGCCGCGACAAAGGTTCGATCATCGGCCGGACCGAAACATCGGATGGTCCGCCGGGCGGATAAGGCACCAGTAAGGTCAAAGGCCGCGTTGGCCAATCAGCGGCCCGCGCCAGATGAGGCAAGCTAAGCCCGGATGCGACCATGGCGCCCAAGCCACGCCGTGTGATCTTTTGCATGATGATGAAGCCCCCCTGATGTTAATCGTTTCCGTGGGGAAGCTTAGCCCAAGCGGGGGAAAACCCAAGAGTGGATACGCGCTGGCGAAAAAAGGCTTTGGCGCGCCCTGGTGGATTCGAACCACCGACCCACAGCTTAGAAGGCTGTTGCTCTATCCAACTGAGCTAAGGGCGCCCTGAAATCGCACAGTCAATGAGACCAATTCTCATGCCGGCCAAACTTGAAATTATCGGCATAGACCTTGGGCTTGATGGTGCCCGCTGCCTTGGCCGGCGCTTCCGCCTCATAACGCAGACCCTGCCCTTCCGCATAGGCAATGGCTTGATCACGGCTATCGAAATGCAGCGTCACCTGCTTCGCGGTATCGGCTGAACCATACCAGCCAACCAATTGGTCAGCGCGTTGTGCTTCGCTGGGCACGAAGCTCAGCACCCAGCCAGCCTTGCCCGATCTGCCGGACTGCATGGCGGATTTCGCCTGCTGGTAAATGCGCGCAAAGCCTTTGGTCTCAGACATTGGGTTACCTCTTCCTCAGGTGCTTTTGTCCACCATTCGGCGCAGAATCTCAAGCGAAAGACGGAAGGCTTTTCCTGCCGGGCGAAGTGACCCTAAGCTTTCCGGGTCACGGCCCAGCCAAGGAACCCCAATATGCTGCCCAGCCAACGCGATGCCTTCGATATCCCACGGGATGTCTGCTACCTGAATGCAGCTTCTTGGAGCCCCCTGCCCCGCAAGGTGCAGGAAGCTGGGCATGAAGGTGTGGACCGCAAGGCGCGCCCCTGGGCAGTGGACCCAGGGCTTGCCCGCGCGCAGCATGAACGAACGCGCGCGGCTGCTGCGGCGCTGATTGGCGCGGATGCGAATGATGTGGCGCTGATCCCCTCGGTTTCCTACGGCGTCGCGGTGGCAGGAAAGATTTTCGCGCCCCCCGCCGGCACGCGGGTTTTGCTGGTGGAAGATGACCATTCCTCCCCCGTGCTGGAATGGATGACGCGCGCCGCTGCTCAGGGTTTTGCGGTGGAGGTGGTGCGCCGACCGACGAATGGCGATTGGACCTCCGCCATGCTGGAAGCGATTGCGCGGTCAGGGGCAGCGCCGGTATCGCTCGCTTCCATATCTTCCGTGCATTGGGCGGATGGGGGTGCGATTGATATCGCAGCCATCGCGCCGGCCTTGCGCGCGCGCGGCGCGGCGCTGCTGGTGGATGCCACGCATGGCGCGGGGGTCACACCGATTGATGTCACAACCCTCGATCCTGATTTCCTGATTTTCCCAACATACAAATGGGTGCTCGGCCCCTATGGGCGTGCCTTCATGTATATCGCCAAGCGTCGGCAGGAAGGCGTGCCGCTGGAACAAACCGGCTTTGGCCGCCGCGCCATTGCCTCGGAAGCAGCGCCCTATCTTAAGGATACCAGCTTCGCCCCCACGGCGCGGCGCTTCGATATGGGAGAACGCGATCACTTCATCTCCTTGGAAATGGCGGCAGTGGGCATGGAGATGATGGCTGAATGGGGCCCAGCCGCCATTAGCGAAAGGCTTGGCGTGCTGACGGATCGGCTGGCTGAGGGGCTGGCTGATCAAGGTGCGACGCTTACCGAAAAGCGCTTTCGCGTGCCGCATATCCTCAGCATCGCCTTCACCG
>CAMCEP010000197.1 GCA_945873675.1 Asaia bogorensis | reverse complement strand
TCCCCGGCTGTGTGGTGGTGGGGGAGGAAGCGACTGCGGCTGATCCTTCGCTACTTGGTCGGCTGGCGGATGCGGAGCTTGCCTTTGTGGTGGACCCGGTGGATGGCACGGCGAATTTCGTCGCCGGCGTGCCGCTATTTGGCTGCATGGCGGCAGCGATCAGGCGGGGTGAGATCATTGGCGCCTGGATCCATGACCCGCTGGGTGATGACACGGCGATAGCCTTGCGCGGGCAGGGGGCTTGGCTCGCGGATGGGGAAGGGCGCCGCTTCACCGATTTGCGCGTGGCCGCGCCCGCCGCGCCGGGCGATATGGTGGCTGCCATTTCCTGGGGCTACATGCCGGAGCCCCTGAAGACCCGCGTGACCAGTCGGCTGCCGCGCCTGGCGGCCACGGTTTCCTATCGCTGCGCCGCGCATGAATATCGGCTTGCCGCCGGCGGGCATGCGCATTTGCTGGTCTATAACAAGCTGATGCCCTGGGATCATGCGCCGGGCTGGTTGCTTCACCGGGAAGCCGGCGGCCATTCCGCGCGCTTCGATGGCAGCGATTACGGCCCGCATCTGACCAGCGGCGGGCTGATCTGCGCCCCTGATCGCGCCAGTTGGGAAGCCGCTCAGGAGGCGCTTTTCGCCCCATGAGTGGCGCGGATGAGGATGAGGAGGCAGGCCCACCCGGCCTGCCCCCCGGCACGCCCTTTTATATGACCCCCGCCGGTGCTGCTGCGCTCCGCGCCGAGGTGAAGCGGCTTTGGGAGGAGGAACGCCCGAAGGTGGTGGATATTGTGTCCTGGGCGGCGGCACTCGGCGACCGGTCGGAGAATGCCGATTACCAATATGGCAAGCGCCGGCTGCGGGAGATTGACCGGCGCGTGCGCTTCCTGACCAAGCGGCTTGAGAAGGTACAGGTGGTGGACCCGGCGCAGCAGACACGCCGCGACCAGGTGTTTTTCGGCGCCAGCGTGACCTATGCCCGCGCATCCGATGATGCCGAAGTGACCATCACCATTGTCGGCGTGGATGAGGCGGAGGCCGAGGCCGGGCGGATTTCCTGGGTGGCGCCGGTGGCGCGTGCGCTTTTGGGGGCTCGGGTGGGCGATATGCGGCGGCTACGCACGCCTGCCGGGATGGAGGAGATTGAGGTGGTGGGGATCAGCTATCCTGAAGCCTAAAATATCGTAATTTCAGATTATTGAGAGCGTTTTCTTACTTCTCGCCGCGCTTTGCTTGCACCCACAGCGCCTCCATCTCTTCAAGGCTCATATCGTTCAGGCTTTTTCCTGTAAGATCAGCCTGTTCTTCAATATGCCCAAAGCGGCGCGTGAATTTCTGGTTGGCGTGGCGCAAGGCCGCTTCCGGGTCCAAATCCAGCTTGCGCGCCAGATTGGCCAGCACGAAAAGCAGGTCACCCACCTCATCCTGAAGTCTTGCCTTATCAGCGCCTTGTAGCTCGGCGCGGAGTTCCGCCGCTTCTTCTTCCAGCTTATCCAGCACCGCACCGGCATCGGGCCAGTCAAAACCAACCCGCGCGGCGCGGCGCGTCAGCTTGGTTGCGCGCGTCAGGGCAGGGAGGCCATCCGGGATTCCCGCCAGCACGCCGCTTTCCGCCCGCGCGGCGCGTTCGGCGGCTTTCTGTGCTTCCCAGGCGCTGGTTTGGGCAGCGGCATCGCGCGCGGCAGCCTCACCAAAGACATGAGGATGGCGGCGGATCATCTTGTCAGATATGGATTGTGCAATCTCAGCAAAGCCGAACCAGCCGCGCTCATTCGCCATTTGCGCGTGATAGACCACCTGGAAGAGCAAATCGCCCAATTCATCCAAAAGCTTGTCCGGGTCATTGGCGGCGATGGCGTCCGCAACCTCATAGCCTTCCTCGATCGTGTAAGGCGCGATGGAGGCGAAATCCTGCACCAAATCCCAGGGGCAGCCGCCATCGGGATCGCGCAGCTTGGCCATGATGGCGAGCAGGGCGTGGAGCGCGGTTTCAGGCGAATTTTGCTTCGGGGTTTGGGTCATGAGTTTCCCGCATAAGGTATATTATGGAAAATAAACTGCACTCCAGGACAGCTAGAATTCCTCAACCTGCGCCACACCCGGCACCACCCGCATGGCCTGCATCAGCCTTGGCCCGACATTGAAGCCGCCCGGTAGCGCAATTTCCACTTCCTGTTCGGCGCCAAGTTGCGGCACCAGGATCACCCGGCCACGCCCACGGCCTTCGCGCGTCAGCAAGGCGCGGATCGGATCAAGCGTCGCGGTAGCTTCCAGCCATAACTTAATCCCACCACCAGCATTGGCCGCGACCTTGTCCAGGCTCTCAAGCTCCGTCGCCGTCAGGCGCAAAGCTTCGCCTTCCATGCGCAAATCCGCCGTCACCAGAATGGCGCTGCCTTCGGTCAGCAGCTCTCGGCTGCGGTTCAGCACCTCGGAAAAGCAGGTCACTTCAAAACTGCCATGGGTGTCGGAAACCCGCACCCAGGCCATGCGGCTGCCGGTTTTGGTGGTACGTTCCTTGGAATTCACCACCGTGCCGGCCAGCTTCACGCGCCCACCGCCGCGGCTCGCGCGGTCTGTAATGGCGGAAGACGGCACCACACCAATGCGCTTCAGCGCCTGGCGATAGGCATCCAAGGGATGGGCGGAAAGATGAAAGCCAATCGCCTCGGCCTCCTGGGAGAGCCGATCCAAAGGCTGCCAATCCGGCACATCCGGCAGGCGCAGCGCTTCCGCTTTGCCGGGTTCCGCACCGAAAAGGCCAATCTGGCCGCTATCGCGTTCCTCGGCGCTGGCTTGGGCGCGGCGCAGGATGGTCTCGGCCCCGGCCATGACGCGGGCGCGATTGCCATCCAGGCATTCAAAAGCGCCGGCACGGCCCAGGTTTTCGATCTGCATCTTGTTGAGCAGCTTCGGGTCCACCCGCGCGGCGAATTCAGCCAATGAGGCGAAATCACCACCCGCATCACGCGCCGCCACCAGATCGCGCATCGCCCCTTCGCCCACGCGCTTCACGGCAGCGAGCGCGAAGCGAATAGCCTGCTTGCCATCATCCCGCGCTTCGACACGAAAATCAGCACCGCTCCGGTTGATATCCGGCGGCAGCACGGCAATGCCAAGCCGCGCCGCTTCCTGCATGTGGCCCGCCAGCTTATCCGTATTGGAAAGATCAAGCGTCATGGAAGCCGCGAGGAAGGCCACCGTATGATTGGCCTTGAGCCAAGCGGTTTGGTAACTCACCAGCGCATAAGCGGCAGCATGGGATTTGTTGAAGCCGTAATCGGCGAAGCGTTCCATGAGGTCGAAAATCTCAGCCGCCTTGGCCGGTTCAATGCCGCGCGCTTCCGCGCCATCGCAGAAAATCTTGCGCTGGGCTTCCATTTCGCTGCGGATCTTCTTGCCCATGGCGCGACGCAACAGGTCAGCAGCACCCAGCGAATAGCCCGCCAGATCCTGCGCAATCTGCATGACCTGTTCCTGATAGACCATGATGCCATAGGTCTCAGACAGGATGTGCCGGATCGCCTCATGCGGCGGCTCCCAAGCCTCGCCATGTTTGCGGGTGCAATAGGCCGGGATATTCGCCATGGGGCCGGGGCGATAAAGCGCCACCGCCGCCACCAAATCCTCAAAGCGGTTCGCGCGCATTTGTCGTAGGCAGTCGCGCATCCCCTGCCCTTCAAACTGGAATACGCCAGCTGCATCGCCGCGCCCGAGCATTTCATAGGTTTTCGGATCATCCAGCGGGATGGCGGCGATATCTATTGAGACCCCCTGCCCTTTCAGAATGTCCAAAGCGCGTTCAATGACGGTCAGCGTCTTCAGGCCCAGGAAGTCGAACTTCACCAGGCTCGCCATCTCCGCGTATTTCATCGAATATTGCGTGACCAGCATTTCAGAACGCGGGTCGCGATAAAGCGGCACGGTTTCGATCAAGGGCCTGCGCCCGATCACCACGCCAGCAGCATGGGTGGAGGCATTGCGGTAAAGCCCTTCCACCTGCAGCGCGATAACCAAAAGCCGCGCGACCTGTTCGTCGCTATCGCGCATTTCCTGCAAACGCGCTTCGCCTTCAATCGCCTGCGAAAGTGTGACGGGCTTGGCTGGATTGTTCGGAATGAGGGACGCGATCTTATCGACCTGCCCATAAGGCATGCCCAGCACGCGGCCCACATCGCGCACCGCGGCCTTGGCTTGCAGCTTACCGAAGGTGATGATTTGCGCGACGCGATCTTCGCCATATTCGCGCCGGACATAGGCAATCACCTCATCCCGCCGGTCCTGGCAGAAATCAATATCGAAATCCGGCATGGAAACGCGTTCGGGGTTGAGGAAGCGTTCGAACAGCAGCCCAAAGCGGATGGGGTCCAAATCCGTGATCAGCAGCGCCCAGGCGGCCACCGAACCAGCACCCGAACCGCGCCCCGGCCCTACCGGAATGGGCGGGGTTTGCGCCTTGGCCCATTGGATGAAGTCGGCCACGATCAAGAAATAGCCTGGGAAACCCATTTTCTCGATAACGCCAATTTCGTAGGCTAGGCGTTCGCGATATTGCACGCGGGTTGCCTCATCCGGCGCGGGGCGCATGGCATCCAGCCGCTGTTCCAGCCCGGCTTCGGCCATGGCGCGCAGTGTCTCGGCTTCTGTCTTGCCTTCCTGCACCTTGGGGCAGATGGGCAATTCGGGCTTGCGCGCTTCGGTCATCACCGCGCTCATGCGCGCAATGGCGAGCGTATTGTCGCAGGCATCGGGCAAATCCGCGAAAAGCGTGCGCATGGCTTCTGCGGGTTTGAACCAATGTTCCGGTGTTACGCGCCGGCGGTCGCGTTCCGCCATGGTGCGGCCCTCGGCGATGCACAGCAGCGCATCATGCGCTTCATACATGGCGGGTGCGGCGAAATAGACATCATTGGCGGCGATGATCGGCAGCCGCGCGGCATGGGCAAGTGCCAGCAAGGCAGGTTCCAGCCGCGCTTCCGAATCCTGCCCATGGCGGTTGAGTTCCACCGCCAACCGATCCGGGAAAGCTTCCTTAAGCCGCGCGAGCAGCTTTTCGGCGGCGGGTTTCTGCCCTTCCAGCAATAGGCGCGAAATTGGGCCAAGCGTGCCGCCCGTCAGTAGAAACAGCCCCTCGGCATGCGCCGCAAGTTGGTCCAGCAGCACCGCCGGTCTGCCCGAGGCATCGTCCCGCAAAAAGCCGAGCGATGACAGGCGTTGCAGATTATCGAGCCCCTTGGGCGTGAGCGCGAGTGCCACCAGCGGATCAGGCTGCAGGCGGTGCGCATCGGGCCTATCAGCATCCGTGCTGACGCGGCTAAGGCCCAATTGGCAGCCCATGATCGGCTGCACGCCCTTCTTCGCGCAGGCTTCGGCGAATTCCAAAGCGCCAAACAGATTGCCCGTATCCGTAAGCGCCAGCGCCGGCATGCCATCGGCCACGGCAAGTGCTGCAAGCTTTTCAACCTTGATCGCGCCTTCCGAGAGCGAATAGGCCGAATGCGTGTGCAGATGAATAAAGGACATGCAGCTTGCGTTCCGGAATCGCGTGAAGGGAAAGGTTAGCACAGCCAAAAGCCCTTGCCTGCCGCCCGCTG
>CAMCEP010000196.1 GCA_945873675.1 Asaia bogorensis | reverse complement strand
GTCAGTTCAAAGCCTTCACGGCGCATTTGCTCAATCAAGACGCCAAGCTGCAATTCACCGCGACCAGCCACTTCAAAAGCATCAACTTCTTCGCTGACCTTCACTTTGATCGCGACATTGCCTTCGGTTTCCTTGAGCAACCGATCACGGATCTGGCGCGACGTGACCTTTTTGCCCTCACGGCCACCCAAGGGGCCGTCATTGATGCGGAAGGTCATCGCCAGTGTCGGTGGGTCCACCGGAATGGCCGGCAGCGCTTCCGTCACTTCCGGGGAAGCAATGGTATCCGGAATGGTGGCATCGGAAAGCCCGGCAATGGCAATGATATCGCCCGCATGCACTTCTTCCACCGGCACACGATCAAGGCCCGAGAATGTCATGAGCTTGGTCAACCGGCCGGTTTCCACGACCGACCCATCCTGACGCAGCACGCGCACCGGCATATTGAGGCGCGCAATCCCCTGTTCCACCCGCCCGGTCAGAATGCGGCCCAGGAAGTTATCGCTTTCCAGGATGGAGGCATTCATCGCGAAGGGCTTTTCCAGATCAACCTTCGGCGGCGGCACATGGGACAGGATCAGGTCAAACAGTGGCGAAAGGTCTTTGCGTGCGCCTTCCAATTCCAGATCCGCCCAACCCTGCCGGCCCGAAGCAAAAAGGGTTTGGAAATCAAGCTGCTCATCCGTCGCACCCAGGGCGGCGAAAAGGTCGAAAACCTCGTTATGCACCTCATCAGGGCGGGCATCCTGGCGGTCCACCTTATTGATGACCACAATCGGCTTCAGCCCGCGCGCGAGCGCCTTGGTCAGCACGAATTTGGTCTGCGGCAGCGGGCCTTCGGCGGCGTCGCACAAAACAATGGCGCCATCCACCATGGACAGAATGCGCTCAACCTCACCGCCGAAATCGGCGTGGCCGGGCGTGTCCACAATGTTGATCTTCACACCCTTCCATTCCACGGCGGTGGATTTGGCAAGGATGGTGATGCCGCGTTCGCGTTCCAGATCATTGCGGTCAAGCGCGCGTTCGGCGACCTGCTGATTGGCGCGGAAGGCGCCGGCCTGGCTCAATAGCTTATCCACCAGCGTGGTCTTGCCGTGGTCAACATGGGCGATAATGGCAACGTTACGAATCTGCATGGAACACCTGGAAAGGAGCCTGGCAAAACGCCACCTGCCCGACTCCCAAGGCTTGGGGGCGAGCGGTGGTTTCCATCCAGGCGTTTCGTTATGGCGGGGAGATAGGGGGTCGCGCCGGAAAAAGCCAGGGAAAAGCGTGTGAAACTTCAACGCCTATCCAAGCGCCGCCGCCACCCCACCGGATTTGCCCCCAACCAGCGCCGCCAGATCGGCCTGCGGGCGGGCGCCGAAATGGGAAATCACCTCGGCCGCGGCAATGCTGCCCCAGCGGCCGCATTCGGGCAGGGGCAGGCCACGGGTCAGCGCCGCCATGAACCCCGCGGCATAGGCATCCCCGGCGCCAGTACTATCCACCAGCTTGGTGGGCTCGGCGCGGACGGCATGGGTCTCAGCGCCCGCGATGATCAGGCTGCCCTTTTCGCTGCGGGTGAGCGCGGCAATGGCCACTTCGGCCCGCACGGCCTCGGCTGCCGCGTCGAAATCATCGGTCTCATAAAGGGCGCAAATCTCGGCTTCATTGGCGAAGACGATATCAGCTTCCTCCTTGATGAAGGCGCGGAAGGCAGCGCGGTGGCGGCCCACACAGAAGGGGTCGGATAGCGTAATCGCCACTTGCCGCCCGGCCTGATGGGCGATTCGGGATGCGGCGCGGAAGGCGGCCTGGGCCGCCGGCGGGTCGAACAAATAGCCTTCCAGATAGACAATCCGCGCGCTGGCAATGGCGGCTTGGTCCAGATCAGCCTCCCCAAAGGTGACGCAGGCGCCAAGGAAGGTGTTCATGGTGCGCTGGCCGTCGGGCGTCACCAAAATCAGGCAGCGCGCGGTGGGGGCGCCGCCGGAAAGGGGCGGGGTTGGGAAAGCCACGCCAGCGGCGGTGATGTCATGGCGGAACGCCTGACCCAACCCATCATCCGCGACCTTGCCAAGATAGCCAACCTTCGCACCAAGCCCTGCTGCCACTGCACAAGTATTGGCCGCGGACCCGCCGCTGCTTTCAATGCCTGGGCCCATGGCGGCGTAAATCGCCTCTGCCTGGTCGGTGCCGATCAGCGCCATGCCGCCCTTGGCCATGCCATGTTCTGCCAGGAAGGTATCCTCGGCGCGCGCCAGCACATCCACAATGGCATTGCCGATGCCAAGAATATCAAGGCTTGGGGGGGTCATGGGCGGGGCTCCGGAAAAGATTGCGCGGGGATTAGCCTTGGGCGAGGGTGGCGTCCACCATGCCCCAAGCGCTTTTCCTGGCCTTTGGCCAAATAGGCGATCCCGCCTTTCGCCGCCCGCTGATTCTGGGCGTGCTGGGCGCCGCTTTGGCGGTGTCGGGGCTGATCTGGCTCGCCGCTTGGCTTGCGGGCTGGGCAGCGGCCGGCGGGCCGGAATGGCTTTCCTGGATTACCCAGGCGGGTGGTGCGGCGGCGGGGGTATTCCTTGGCTGGTGGCTGTTTCTGCCCGTGGCACTCGCCATCGCTGCCCAATTCACAGATAGCGTGGCGGGCGCGGTGGAGCGGCGCCATTACCCTGCGCTTGCGGCGCCCGCCGGGGCATCGGTGCTGTCGCAGGCGGGGTTTGGCCTTTGGTTCGGCGTGAAGCTGCTGGCGCTGCAAATCCTGCTATTGCCGCTGTTCTTCATCCCGATTTTTGGCGCGTTGATCGCGCTGCTGATTGCCGCCCATGCGCTGGGGGCGGGCTTGCTGCGTGAAGTGGCGCTTAGGCGCATGAACCTTGCGCATTCGCGCATCGCCTGGCAGCGATTGCGCTGGCAAGGATGGTTCCTTGGCCTTGCGCTGGCGCTGATGGCGATGGTGCCGCTGCTCAATTTATGTGTGCCGATCATCGGCATCGCAGCAGCGACGCATTTGTTGATTCGTGGGCTTGGTGGTTTTGATACGCTTGCGCCTGCATCTACACAAAGCGGGGGATAACTTTTTTTCGCCCGTTGTGGCGCGGCAGAGTCGCATGCTAGCCGAAAGCATCAGCAACGCGAAT
Source organism: Asaia bogorensis (assembly GCA_945873675.1). Classification (GTDB taxonomy): domain Bacteria; phylum Pseudomonadota; class Alphaproteobacteria; order Acetobacterales; family Acetobacteraceae; genus Neoroseomonas; species Neoroseomonas bogorensis_C. The sequence continues at coordinate 2,467 of CAMCEP010000196.1, read as the reverse complement.
CATCAAGGGGGCCAAAATGTCGCTTTTCCGTCGCAAGGATGAAGCCGCTACTCCGCCAGCACCGGAACCAACAAGCGTGCCGACTGCGCGCGATCCGGATTTGGCTGTGCCACCTTTCCGCCCGGCTGCCGTAGTGCCGCCCGCAGCCAGCGCAGCCGCTGCGTCTTCGAAGCCAAGCATGACGCCATCACCCAGCGCGCGCCCGGCCGCTCCCGGTGCAATCGGCCGCCCCACTGGCCGTGCCGAGGCCGGCGAAAAGCGCGTGCTGCAATTGGGCAAGGGCATCAGCATCCAGGGCAGCGTGACGGAAGCCGAACGCATCGTCATTGAAGGCACCATGGAAAGCCAGCTTTTGCAGTGCCAGGAATTGGCCATCAGCCATTCCGGCGTCTTCAAGGGCGAAGTGCAGGTCGAAGATGCCGATATCGCGGGTGTTTTCGACGGAACGCTCATTGCATCCGGCAGCCTGACCATCCGCGCTACTGGCCGCGTTTTAGGTGTGGCGCGCGCTCGCCGTCTTTCCGTGGAAGATGGCGGGCAGCTCACCGGGCGGATGGAAATGATCAGCGATACGCCTTCCAGCACGGCCATGCCGGTGGCGCCCCCCGTGCGCGCGGTTGAATCCAGCGACTCCTAATTCGTCGCCCGGTGCGTGGAGGAATGTCGCCGAAAGGGCTGCCTTCAAAGCTACCTTTTTCGGCGCGCTTTATTTCTGTTGAACCGTTTGGCTTTGCTGTCCTGATCATGGCAGTCCTGGTGCTGACGCCAGGATGCCGCCAGGGCGAAGCCGAGGGCGCGTCACTCGGCCTGGAACAGGCGCTACGCGATACCAGAGCGAGTCTCGCCGCGGTCGGCATGGCGCCAACGGCCGAAGGTGCCGCCAATGTGCAAAGCGCTGCCCTACCGCCACCCCCTAGCGCAGGCATGCCCCGCCGTGCCGGGGTAAGCGCACCTGCGGCGGCCGCCGCGCTGCAAGGCCGCGACCCTGAGGACGTGATCTCAGCCCTGGGTGAGCCGGCACTACGGCGACGCGAAGGCAATGCGGAGGTCTGGCTCTATCAGGCGCCGGATTGCCGACTTGATCTGGTATTCTACCCTGGGGCTTCTCGGCTGGTATTGGCCCATGCCGCTGCCCGGGCCCATGGCGCGCGGCGACAAACTGAAGCGGCGTGCATGGCTTCCATCGCAACAGCCCCGCACCCATCCCCTTGGACTGTGCAGAGCGGTGGTGGCTGAAGAAAACGCATGAATCTTTGGCTTGATGCTTTTGTGCCGGCCTTTGCGCTGCTGGGCCTTGGCGCGCTGCTGCGCCGCGTGCTGCTGCCGCTTGATGCGGTTTGGGCTGGCATGGAAAAGCTGATCTATTGGGTGCTGCTGCCGAGCCTGATCCTTTCCGCGCTAGCGGCGCTTGATCCCGCGAGCCTGCCGCTGGGCGCCATGGCCTTCACCATTTGGGGTGCGCTTGCCACCGGCACGCTGATTTCCGTGCTGCTCGCGCGCTTTATGGGGCATGGGCATGCCGCCATGACCTCAATCCTGCAGGGCGGTATTCGCTTCAATAATCTGATGGGCTTCGCCATTGTGGGCGCGATTTTCGGCGCCGAGGGCATCAGCTTCGGTGCGGTCGCCACAGGCATCATCGTGCCCTTTGTGCAGAGCGTTACAACCCTTGCCTTCGCCATGGATGGCAGCCGCGGTCGGCCAAAGCCATTGGTCATCCTGCGACAACTGATCCTGAACCCGCTGATCATCGCCTGCATCCTGGGTTTTACCGTTGCGGCCCTGGGCGGTTTTCCGCCCGGCGTGAAGCCAACCATCCAGGCCTTGGGCCGAGCATCAGTCGCACTTGGCTTGTTATGTGTTGGCGCGGCGCTGTCATGGGAAAGCTTCACGGATCGCCTGCCAACCCAGGCGCTGACGGGCGTTTTGAAGCTGGTGGGCATGCCCGCCATCACCTATGGCTTGGGAACACTTGCCGGTTTGCCACCATTGCCGCTGGCGGCGGCGGTGATTTTCATGGCGCTGCCAACGGCCGCCACATCCTATGTGATGGCGCGCGCTATGGGCGGTGACGCTAAGCTGATGGCCGCGATCACCACCACAGAACATATCGCTTCCATCCTGACGCTGCCCTTTTGGGTGATGCTGGTGCTAGAATGACAGGGCCAAAGAAATTCCTGGGAGTGGCGCGCATGTATCACTGGATTTTCGTGTTTCTGCTGGGCCTGGGCGGTGCCAGCCTGGCGCAAAGCCTGCCGCCCCCGGTACCGGGGGCACCTGGCGCGGCGCCAGCGGAACGCAGCCTGACCGATCGCGCCGGCGCCGCGGTGGGCAAGGCGGCGGAAGAAACTACCGCGGCCTTTGGGCGCGCCATGAATTGGACTGGCCGCCAACTGGAAGGCGCTGGACAATGGACTGCCCGGCAGGGTGAAAACATCGCAAGCGACAAGCCGGAAACGGCGGCTGC
>CAMCEP010000195.1 GCA_945873675.1 Asaia bogorensis | reverse complement strand
ACCTTAGTGGCAAGCTTGGCTGAAGGGCTGCCCATTCGCCTTAGCGCGCCCGTCACAAGGCTTGATTGGGGCGGCAGCGGGGTAGAGGGCTCGGGTGCTTTCGGGTGCATCCGCGCGCAGGCCGCGATCATCACGGTTTCAACCGGCGTGTTGGCGCAAGCCAGTATTACCTTCACGCCCGGCCTGCCAGTTCAAACGCAGGACGCCATCAACGCCCTGCCGCTTGGTTTGCTGACCAAGCTGTCTTTCCCCATCACGCCCGGCACGCTGCCCGAATTCGGGCCTTTCGCTAGCCTCAGGCGCGATATCTCGGGGCCGGGTGATCGGCCCATTTCCTGGATCGCGCGGCCCTTTGGCGCGCCGGTGATGCTGGCCTTCATTGGTGGGTCCTTGGCCTGGGAACTCTCCCGCGCCGGCAAACACGCAGCCGAAGCCCATGCCCGCGCCGAATTTGCGCGTGTTTTTGGCGCTGAAGCCGCGCGGGCGTTGGGGCCGCCGATCATCACCGATTGGGGCGAGGACCCTCACTTCCTTGGCAGCTATAGCCACGCCATTCCAGGTGCGCAGGCTGCGCGGCGTGTGCTGGCGGAACCGCTTGGCAATGGCCGGCTGATCTTCGCGGGCGAAGCCTGCCATCCGCGCTTTGCCGCCACCGTCGCGGGCGCATGGTTGAGCGGGGAGGCGGCAGCGCAACTGATTTTGTCCTGACGCGGTGCATCACAGCATCAATGCAACAGACGATATGAAATTTTCTTGGACAAGCCTGCATCTTCGGGCGTAAGCCGGCTCCCTGCGCCACGAGACCATCACAACGCGCAATCTTGGGGAGAAATGTGATGACCATTCATCTTGCGCGCCGGGGTTTTCTTGCGGCCGGGCTGGCCACCGCAGGGGTTTTTGCCTCAGCCCAGCGCCCCATTCTGGCGCAAACACCGGATGGTCCTTTCCGCCTTCCGGCCTTGCCCTATGCCGCCAATGCCAATGAGGCAGCGATTGATGCCATGACCATGGAACTGCACCATGGCCGGCACCATGCCGCTGCTGTCGCCGCGCTGAACAACATTGCGCGCGACTATCCGGCGCTTGCCACCATGCAAATTGATGATGTGCTGATGCGGCTTTCACAGGCGCCTGATGCTGTGCGTGCCGCGCTCCGCAACAATGCCGGCAGCCATGCCAATCACAGCATGTTCTGGGAAATCATGGGTGGCCAGGGCGGTGAGCCCAGCGGCGATCTGAAGGCCGCGATTGACCGAGACCTTGGCGGCTTCGCCAAGATGCAAACGGATTTCAACGCGGCCGGCATGCGCGTGTTTGGATCAGGCTGGGCGTTTGTGGTCGTGACGCCGGCGGGTGGTCTTTCGATTGTCATCAGGCCCAATCAGGATAATCCGCTGATGGATGGCCAGCGCGTGCTGATGGGCAATGATGTCTGGGAACATGCCTATTACCTGCGCTACCAGAATCGCCGGGCGGAATACCTGACAAATTGGTGGAAGGTGCTGAATTGGGAAAAGATCGCCGCGCGTTATGACGCAGCGCGCAATGGCACCTTGCGGATATAAGGAAAAACTTCGCCCCCCGTCTCAACAAGCCGTAGGCGGGCGCGGCGCGGTGGCGAAGCGCAGCAAACACGCCCCGTAACGATCATTGAAGGCCGTGGTGCCGCCCGCGCCATGGCCAGCAACCCCTTCCGGCCCGTCAATCAATAAAAACGCACCAAAGCGTTCACGTTGCCGCCGCAGCGCCTCGGCGCGTTTTTCGGGTTCTGCCATAAAGGGATCATCGCGAAAATCCGCAATCGCAAGCCGTGTGCGGCGCGCATTGGCGGCCTCAGTCAATAGCGCTTCCATTTCAGCGATTTGCGCATGCAGGCGGTTGTTTTCGTCACTCGGCCTGCCATGGGCGGCAGCGGCAATCGCAATCGTCACATCCGCAAGCCCGGGGCGGTTCAGCACCATCAGCGCATTCCAACCGCCGCGCGATTGCCCGGCCACAATCACCTGCCGATAGCCGCGCCCGCGCAATTCTGCCAAATCATCACGCAGCCAGGCCGCCGCGCGGCGCGCGCTATCGGCATTGGGTTCGCGGTCAAAACGCCAGATATCAAAGCCGGCATTATTGAAATGCCGCGTCCAGCTATGCGGTTGCCGCCCCCGCAGGTCAGTCAGCGCTTCCTTGCCATGGCCGAACACCAACACGCCACGCGCCTGTTCCGGCCCCCACCAGATGAAGCGTTCATCCGGCAGAGTGGTATGATGGGCGGAGGTGATGGCAACCCCCTCGGGCGGTGGGCTTGGCGCCCATTCCCGCCCAGGCTTCACAATCGAAAGGTCACGCAGCGCAATGGTGCAGGCACCAGGGCCCGCGCGCCTTTCGCAATTGCTCAGCGCGATCTGCTCGACAAAGGCCGCATCGCCGCCACCGGCCTGCCAGCCAAAGGTGCCGTTCGGTCCAAAGGCCAGTACCCGCGGCGTATTGAGGTTCAGAAAGCGGCGGACACTCGCCTGGCTGGCTTCTGGCAGGCCCAGAATGGCCGGCGCCTCCAGAATGGGCGCGGCCGGCGCCTGGGCGTGGCTGAGCGGCGCCAGGGCCAGCCCCACCAGCCCCGCAACCGCCGCGACAAGGCCCTTCCAGGCCGCCATGCAGAACTCCCCCCAAATACACCGACATTTTCCCCAGTCTGTGCTTCCGCAGCAAGCGCCGCCTGACTGCGCGGTCTAACAAGCCGAAGGCGGGCGCGGGGCGGTGGCGAAGCGCAGTAGGCAGGCACCATAACGGTCATTGAAGGCGAGGGACGCGCCGGCAGAGTGGCCATCCAGCCCTTCGGGCCGATCAATCAGCAGAAAACCGGCAAAGCGCGGCCCATATTGCCGCAGCAGCGCGGCGCGCTTTTCCGGTTCCGCATCGTAAGGATCATTGCGGAAATTTGCGGCGGCAAATCTGACGCCTGGCGCGGCTTGGGCGCCGGACAGAATGCTTGTTATCTCGCCAATTTGTTGATCCTGGGGATTGTTCCTTGCATCCGCGCCGCGCCCATGCGCCGCTGCAGCAATCGCAATCACCACATCGGCAAGGCCAGGCTGATCCACCATCATCATTGCATTCCACCCGCCGCGTGATTGCCCCGCGACGATCACGTGTCGATAGCCGCGGCGGCGCAGCTCGGCCAGATCAGACCTCAGCCACCGCGCCGCGCGTACCGTTTCATCCGAATTTGGATGCCTATCGAAGCGCCAGACATCATATCCGGCATTATTGAAATGCCGCGTCCAGGATTGAGGCTGGGCGCCACGCGAATCATCCATATTGCCGCGCTCACCCTTGCCGTGGCCGTAAACCAGCACGCCACGCGCGTTTTGCGGCCCCCACCAGATGAAACGATTATCAGGCACCGTATCATGCGCCATGGAAGAGATGCCAATGCCGTTTGGCGGCGCCATGGGCGCCCATTCTCGCCCAGGTTTCACGATGGATAAGTCGCGCAGCACAATGGCGCAGTTGCCGGCGCCGGCACGCCTTTCGCAGGAGGTAATGGCCCGCTGCTCGACAAACGCGGCATCTCCGCCACGCGATTGCCAGCCAAGGGCGCCATTCGGGCCCAGGGCAAGGGCGCGCGGCGTATTGGTGCGCAGAAAGCGATCAATACCGCCATGCGTGGAAGCCGGCGCGCCTAATACAGTTGCCGCTTCCAGGATTGAACCGCCCTGCGCCAAACCATGGCGCATGGGCGCCAGCAGCAGCACCAGGACAAAACCCAACCCCAAAGCCAAAGCTTTGCGTAGCCTCATCATTACCCCCTCCTAGCACAAACTTCCCTAAAATTCTGGGCCATCTTCCCGCTTTTGGGCAAGTTTCAGCGGCGCCTTTCGGCCCATAATTTAAAGCGGCAGTGCTTCAGCGCAGGTGTTTGGCGGAAGCCAAGCCCCAATGCCCCAGCCACATGCCCAAGGCTTGCCCTGGCCCCGCGCGGCGGGCATACCGCCCCCCTATCTTGCACTTCCCAAGGGAAAGATCATGCGCGTCAAAGATGTGAAGAAGGTCGTGCTCGCCTATTCCGGCGGCTTGGATACCAGTGTCATCCTGAAATGGCTGCAAACCACCTATAAATGCGAGGTTATCACCTTCACCGCCGATCTCGGCCAGGGTGAGGAACTTGGACCGGCGCGCGACAAGGCTTTGCTGCTCGGCATCAAGCCAGAAAATATCTTCATGGATGATCTGCGCGAAGAATTCATCCGCGATTTCGTCTTCCCAATGTTCCGCGCCAATGCGCTGTATGAAGGCATGTATCTGCTGGGCACTTCCATCGCCCGCCCGCTGATCGCCAAGCGCCAGATTGAAATCGCAGAAGCCATGGGCGCCGATGCCGTCGCGCATGGTGCAACCGGCAAGGGCAATGACCAGGTGCGGTTTGAGCTGAGCTATTACGCGCTGAAGCCGGATGTGAAGGTAATCGCCCCCTGGCGCGAATGGGACCTGACAAGCCGCACGCGCCTGATCGAATTCGCCGAGGAACACCAAATCCCGATCGCGAAGGACAAGCGCGGTGAGGCACCCTTCAGCGTGGATGCCAATCTGCTGCATAGCAGCAGCGAAGGCAAAATCCTGGAAGAGCCCTGGGACGCGCCGGATGAAATGGTCTGGCAACGCACCATCAGCCCGATGGATGCGCCGGACCGCGCGACCGAAATCACCATTGAATTCGAACGTGGCGATGCGGTTGGCATCAATGGAGAGCGCCTGTCACCCGCCACCTTGCTCACGAAGCTGAACGCGCTTGGCAAGGAAAACGGCATTGGCCGGCTTGATCTCGTGGAAAATCGCTTTGTCGGCATGAAATCCCGCGGCTGCTATGAAACGCCGGGCGGCACCATCCTTTATGTTGCGCATCGTGCCATGGAAAGCATCACGCTGGACCGCGAAGCGGCGCATCTGAAAGATAGCCTGATGCCGCGCTATGCTGAAATCATCTATAACGGCTTCTGGTTCGCGCCTGAGCGGCGCATGCTGCAAGCGCTGATTGATGAAAGCCAGAAAAGCGTCACGGGTACGGTGCGGCTCAAGCTTTATAAGGGCAATACCATCGTCACCGGGCGGCAATCACCCAATAGCCTCTATTCCATGAAGCATGTGACGTTTGAAGATGACCAGGGCGCCTATGACCAGTTTGATGCGCAGGGCTTTATCAAGCTGAATGCGCTTCGCCTGCGGCTTGGCGCCATGGCTGGCCGTAAGGGCGGTGAGTTGTAGAAAAGCAGCTTCAAGCCAAGCTGACCTGCACAAAAAAGCCCAGGAGGCATAACCTCCTGGGCTTTTTCATTGGGGCGGCAGCGCCGCCCCAACAAGCTTAGCTATGCGCCAGCATCGCGAGCAGCAGCAGCGCCACGATGTTGGTGATCTTGATCATCGGGTTCACCGCCGGGCCCGCCGTATCCTTGTACGGGTCGCCAACCGTGTCGCCAGTGACAGCGGCCTTATGGGCCTCAGAACCCTTGCCGCCATGATGACCATCTTCAATGTACTTCTTCGCATTGTCCCAGGCGCCACCACCGGTGGTCATGGAAACCGCCACAAAGAAGCCGGTCACGATCACGCCAAGAAGCATGGCACCCAGCGCTTCAAAGCCAGCCGCCTTACCCGCGATGGC
>CAMCEP010000194.1 GCA_945873675.1 Asaia bogorensis | reverse complement strand
TGGATATGCATCATTCCCAGGAAGCCCATGCCGAAATCCGTGAGGAAGTGCGCAAGCTCTGCGCGCGCTTTCCTGGCGAATATTGGCGGGAACTCGATACCCGCCGCGGCTACCCGACCGAATTCGTCAAGGCGCTGACCGATGCCGGGTGGCTCGCGGCGCTGATCCCGGAAGAATTTGGCGGGTCTGGCCTGCCGCTTTCGGCTGCCGCCGCGATTCTGGAAGAAATCCACGCGACCGGCTGCAATGCGGCTGCCTGTCACGCGCAGATGTACATCATGGGCACCATCCTGAAGCATGGCAGCCTTGAGCAGAAGCAGAAGTACCTGCCGAAAATCGCCACCGGCGAATTGCGTCTGCAAGCCTTTGGCGTGACCGAGCCCACCAGCGGCACGGATACCACCAGCCTGCGGACCTTCGCGCAAAAGCAGGGCGACAAGTACATCGTCAATGGCCAGAAAATCTGGACCAGCCGCGCGGAGCATTCCGACCTCATGCTGCTGCTGGCGCGCACCACGCCGCGCGATCAGGTGGCCAAGCGCACCGATGGGCTTTCCACCTTCATCGTGGATATGAAAAAGGCGCTCGGCAATGGCCTGACCATCCGCCCGATCCGCACCATGATGAACCACAATTCCTGCGAGGTCTTCTTCGACAATATGGAAGTCCCCGCCGAGAATTTGGTGGGCCAGGAAGGCAAGGGCTTCCGCTACATTCTGGATGGCATGAATGCCGAACGCCTGCTGATTTCGGCCGAGACCATTGGCGACGCCAAATGGTTTATCAACAAGGCCGTGGATTATTCCAAGCAGCGTGTGCTGTTCGGCCGGCCGATTGGCCAGAATCAGGGCGTGCAATTCCCAATCGCCAAGGCCTATGCGCAGATGCGTGCCGCCGAAGCGCTCATCCAGAAGGGTTTGGAGAAATTCGAAGCGGGCCTTCCCTGCGGCGAGGAAGCCAATATGGGCAAGATGCTCGGCGCCGATGCGGCCTGGGCGGCGGCAGAAGCCTGCGTGCAAACCCATGGCGGCTTCGGCTTTGCAGAGGAATATGATGTGGAACGCAAGTTCCGCGAAGCGCGGCTTTATCAGGTGGCGCCGATCAGCACGAATTTGGTGCTGAGCTATGTGGGCGAGCATGTGCTCGGCATGCCGCGGTCCTACTGATGGCCTCTCAGCCCTTGAAGGGCCTGTTCGTCGTTTCGATGGAACAGGCCGTCGCCGCGCCATACTGTGCCTCACGCTTGGCCGATGCCGGGGCGCGCGTCATCAAAATCGAAAGGCAGGAAGGCGATTTCGCCCGCGCCTATGATGCGGTGGCGAATGGGCAATCGAGCTACTTCGTTTGGCTCAATCGCGGCAAGGAAAGCCTTTGCCTTGATATCAAAAAGCCGGACGACAAGGCATTGCTTGATACGCTGCTCGCCAAGGCGGATATCTTCATCCAGAACCTGGCACCAGGTGCGATGGCGCGTGCCGGCTTTGGTTCGGCTGAATTGCGCGCCAAGCATCCGCGTCTGATCACCGTTGATATCTCGGGCTATGGTGAGGAAGGCGAATATGCCGCCATGAAGGCCTATGACCTTCTGGTGCAGGCGGAAAGTGGCTTGGCTTACGTCACGGGCCGCGCTGAAGGCCCGGGGCGCGTTGGCGTTTCCGCCTGTGATATTGCGTGTGGCATGCATGCCTATGCGGCGGTGCTGGAAGCCCTCATTGATCGCGGCATTACCGGCAAGGGCAAGGGCATTGCCGTGTCCCTATTCGATGGCATGGCGGATTGGATGACGGTGCCGCTGCTGCAATATGAAGGCATGGGCCGGAACCCGCCGCGCATCGGCATGGCGCATCCTTCCATCTGCCCCTATGGCGCCTTCACCACCAAGGACGGCGCCGATGTGCTGATCGCCATTCAGAATGAACGTGAATGGGCCGGCTTCTGCGCGCAATTCCTGGATGAACCTGATCTGCCTGAGCGTGAGGGCTTTCGCGTGAATAATGAACGCGTCGCCAATCGCCCCATGGTGGATGGCCATATCGGCAAGATGTTCGCGACCCTGACGCGGGAAGAATGCGCGGCCAAGTTGCGCCGCGCCAATACTGCCTTTGGCTTCATCAATGATTGCGGCGGCTTGCGTGATCACCCGGCTCTCCGGCGCGTGACGGTGGAAACAGAAAAAGGCCCGATCAAAATCGGCGCACCGCCAGCAAAGCTCTCCGATGGGGCGCGCAGCCTTGGGGCTGTACCGCGGCTTGGCGAACATTCGGCGGCAATTCGGGCCGAATTCGGCGGTTAATGTTGCGGACAGGCTGGAAACACCAGCCTGTCACGCATATTTCTTTGATATGAACAGCAAAAAAGGGGTTTTCATGCAACGTCGTGATGTTCTGGGTTTGGCTGGCGCTGCCGCGCTGGCGCCTTTCGCTAAGCCAGCCTTAGCGCAGGCTTGGCCAAGCGGCCCTGGCCGCATCATTGTGCCGTTCGCCGCTGGTGGCCCCACGGATATCCCGGCGCGTCTGCTGGCTGATGAGAAATCCAAATTCCTGCCATCACGCTTGGTAGTGGAAAACCGCACCGGGTCAGGCGTGGTGATTGGAACAGACCTGGTCAGCAAAGCGCCCAAGGATGGTCAGACTATTCTCTATACGACCATTGCCCATGCCTGCCTGCGCGCGCTGTTTGATCGCCTGCCTTTTGATCCGGTCGCAGATTTCACGCCGGCTGCCTATATCGGCCAAATCCCCATGATCATGCTGGTCAATAAGGATTTTCCCGCGCGCACCCTGCCGGAGCTGATTGACCTGCTGCGCAAGAACCCCGGGAAGTATGATTACGCGTCTAGCGGAAATGGCGGCGCGGTGCATTTGGCGAGTGAGCTTTTCCTGCACATGGCGGGTGGCCTGAAATGCAATCACATCCCCTTCCGTGGTTCATCCGCGGCTATGCCGGAAGTGCTTTCCGGGCGTATTCCGATCATGCTGGATGTCGCGGCGGCGGCGCTGCCTTACATGCAACGCGGCGAATTGCGCCCGCTGGCGATCAGCACCAAGGACCGCATGCCCTATGCGCGCGATCTGCCGACCTTCATCGAAGGCGGGGTTGCGGGATATGAAGCCTATACGTGGCACATGGCGCTGGTGCCTTCAGGGACGCCAGCCGCGACGGTTCAGGCCATCAATGCCGCCTTCAACCGCGCTTTGTCGCAGGATTCGGTGAAGAACCGGCTTTCAGACCTCACCATGGAAGTTACCACGAACAGCACGCCGGAAAGTGCGGCGCGCTTCCTGGCTTCTGAAATGGCGAAGTGGGAACCAATCATCCGCGCCGCCGGCATCAAGCCGAACTGATCTTCTACGGGCGGGGGGGCAGCCTCCGCCCGCTTCATTTGCAGTGCCACTGAAAGGCTACCGCCATGACCAATCTACCCGCCTCCATGCATTTCATTGACCATGGCAAGGGCGGCGGGCCGGAGGTCTTGGTCCCGGCGCAAACCGCCCTGCCGATACCGGCGGCGGATGAGGTGCTGATCCGGGTCATGGCGACAGGCGTCAATCGCCCGGATGTGGCGCAGCGTGAGGGCAGCTATCCGCCACCGCCTGGTGCCTCGACCATTATCGGCCTGGAATGCGCGGGCGAAGTCGTGGCGGTGGGCGCGGGCGTCACCCGCCACCGTATCGGGGATCGCGTTTGCGCGCTGACCAATGGCGGTGCCTATGCCGAATACTGCGCGGCGCCTGAAGCGCAAACGCTGCCCTGGCCCAAGGGCTATGATGTGCTGCATGCCGCTGCCCTGCCTGAGACCTATTTCACCGTCTGGGCCAATCTGTTCGGCCATGGGCGGCTTGCGGCGGGGGACACCGTCCTGATCCATGGCGGCACGTCCGGCATTGGGGTCACCGCCATTCAATTGGCCAAGGCTTTCGGCGCGCGGGTGATCACCACCGCCGGGAGTGCAACGAAATGCGCCGCCTGTCTGGAATTGGGCGCCGATGCCGCGATTGACTATCGCACCCATGACTTCGCTGAGGAGGTGAAGCGCCTGACCGATGGCAAGGGCGTGGATGTGATCCTCGATATGGTCGGCGCGGATTACTTTGCGCGGAACTTGAAAAGCCTGGCACGCGATGGGCGCTTAGTGATTATCGCCTTCCTGGGTGGCTTCAAGACGGAAGCTGATCTGCGCCCGATCATGATCAAGCGCCTGACTATCACTGGCAGCACCATGCGTCCCCGCACCACAGCGGAGAAGGGGGAAATCGCGGCAGCGCTCGCCAGCAAAGTCTGGCCGATGCTGGAAGCCGGCAAGGCTGGGCCGCGTATTTTCCAGACCTTTCCGCTGGCCGAAGCGGCCGCGGCGCATCGGCTGATGGAAAGCAGTGCGCATATTGGCAAGATCATGCTGAAAGTCTCGGATTAGGCGCGCACTTGTTCTATCTGCTGCTCCTCGCCGCGCTGGGCTGCGCGTTGCTGTTGTGGCGTCAGCCGCGCGGGGCGGGCAGGGCGCTGACGGCTGGGGTAGGCGTGCTGTTCCTGGCCGCGGCGCTGATATTGCTGTTGCGGCATGGTTTTCTGCCTGGTCATGGCCCCAGACGCTGGACAGCAAACGGTTAGGCGCGGCTTTGAAAAAAAACTGCCATTTTCTATTTTGTAACAAATAGGCTTGAATGGCTTTGAGGGATTCGGGTCTTTGGCGAAATCTCTCTCGGAATAGCGCTTGGGGGCTCGCCATAACGCGATGAAGTCATCGCTGCATCTTTTGCTGATCGCTATTTTTCTATTTGGCGGTGCTTGGCCCATCACCAAGGCAGCTTTGGCTGATGCAAGCCCCATGTGGTTCGGCTTCGGGCGTGCGGCGCTGGCAACCCTCGTTGCTTCCCTGTTGCTTATTGTGCTGCGGCGTTTTCATCGGCCGAAGCGCGAAGACCTGCCCACTGTTTTTGCCGTCGGGCTCTTGCAACTCGGCGGATTCTTTGTGCTGGCGCATGCCGCCGTGGCCATGGTGGAAGCAGGCCGCACCGCGATCATTTCCGCGGTCGTGACCTATTGGCTCATTCCACTGTCCATGCTGGTGATGGGCGAGAAGGTCTCCGCGCGGCGCTGGCTTGCGGCTTTTCTTGGCTTGGCGGGCATTCTCGCCTTGGCCGGCCCCTGGGCGGTGGATTGGTCATCGCGGGATCAGGTGATGGGCCATGCCATGCTGATCCTGGCCGCACTGCTGTGGAGCATCGCCATCATCGTCACGCGGCGCTTCCCGGCAAAATCCCCGATGTTTGACCTGCTGCCCTGGGCCTTCTCCGCGGGCGCTTTGGTCATCCTGCCCTTCGCTTTGGTGCTGGAACCGAAGGGGGGCATCGGCCCGGCTTCCTGGCCCTTCATGCTCTATATTGGGCTGATCGTCGCGCCCATCGGCACCTGGTGCGTGGTGGAGGTCGGGCGGCGGCTACCCGGTGCGGTCGCCTCGGTCGCCTTCCTGCTGGTCCCTGCCTTTGGCGTTTTTGTCTCCACCCTTTGGCTGGGTGAGCCCTTTGGCTGGGATATGATGCTGGGCGGCGGCTTGATTGTGGGCTCGGTCATCATGGCAGCGGCGGAATAGATGCGGCTTCACGCGCTGGAAGCAGGGCAGGGGCCGCCCTTTGTGCTGCTGCATGGCCTTTTCGGTTCAGCGCGCAATTGGGGCGCG
>CAMCEP010000193.1 GCA_945873675.1 Asaia bogorensis | reverse complement strand
GAACCCCATGGCGTGACGCCGGGGCAGGATGATCTTTCCTTCTACCCGTTGCTCTATTGGCCGATCCTGCCCGATGCGCCCGCGCCAAGTGCGGCCATGGTGGCGGCGCTGAATGAATTCATGCGCCAAGGCGGCATTATCCTGATGGATACGCGCGATCAGGGCTCGGGCGAGGGTATGTCGCCAGGTGCGCGCGCTGCGTTGCGCCGCGTGACGCGGGATTTGGCGATACCGCCGCTGATCCCGGTGCCGGAAGACCATGTGCTGAACCGCGCCTTTTATTTGCTGAATGAATTGCCGGGGCGTTTTGCCGGCGGCCAGGTTTGGGTGGCGCGCGATCAGGACCGTGCCAATGACAGTGTGAGCCCGGTGATCCTGGGCGGTCATGATTGGGCGGCAGCCTGGGCAATGGACCGCAATGGCCAGCACCCGCATGCAACAATCCCCGGCGGGGCGCGGCAGCGCGTGCTGGCGTATCGTTTCGGTACCAATCTGGTGATGTATGCCCTGACCGGGAACTACAAAGGCGATCAGGTGCATGTGCCGGCGATATTGGAGCGGCTGGGGAATTGAGAGCATTTTCAAGCCGAGTGGCTTCACTTAGCGACTCGGAAAATGCAACCAAAGACAAGTGCATTTTCAAGCCAAGTGGCTTCACTTAGCGACTCGGAAAATGCGACCAACAAAATGGCGCGGCGGTGATCCTCGCCGCGCCCCATCACCTCACCTAATCGGCGGCGCGTACATCAGACCGCCACGCGTCCACAAATCATTCAAGCCGCGCGGCAGGTTGATGGGGGAATTCTTGCCGAGGTTGCGTTCGAAGATTTCGCCGTAATTGCCGACCGCCTTGATGGCGTTATAGGCCCAGCGCCGGTCAATCCCCATCAGCGGCCCGTGATCGCCCGAAACACCCAGCAAGCGGCGGATGGAAGGGTTAGCGCTATTCAGCATCTCATCCACATTCGCCTGCGTCACGCCCAATTCCTCAGCCTCGATCAGCGCAAAGACAGTCCAGCGTACGATATCGAAGAACTGGTCATCGCCATGGCGCACCGCAGGCGCCAAGGGTTCCTTTGAAATGATATCGGGCAGAACCACATGTTCGGCCGGGTTGCGCAAAGCGCTGCGAATGCCGGCAAGCTGCGACGCATCGGTGGAAAACGCATCGCAGCGCCCATTGTTGTAAGCGTTGCGCGTTTCCTCATTCTGTTCGAACACCAAAGGTTGGATGCGCGTATTCGTGGTGCGCGCCCAATCAGTCAGATTGAGTTCATTGGTCGTGCCGGCGGTCACGCAGATCGTCGCCCCTGCCAGATCGGTTGCGCGCTTGGCGCCGCTTGCGACACGCACCAGGAAGCCCTGACCATCATAGAAATTGACGGCAGTGAAATTGAGCCCATTGGCGGTATCGCGCGTATGCGACCAGGTGGTGGTACGGGACAGCATATCCACCTGCCCCGATTGCAAGGCGGGCAGACGCGCCTGGGAAGACAGCACCACTGAGCGCACCTTATTCCCATCGCCCAGGATCGCGGCGGCAACCGCGCGGCAGGTATCAGCATCCAACCCGCGATTGATGCCTTGGCTATCAACCACACCAAAGCCGGGTGCCCCCGGATGCGCGCCGCAAATCAGCGCGTCGCGCGCACGAATGGCGCCAACCGTTGGGCCTTGTTGCACCGGTTGCGCGAAGGCCGGCAGCGCGGCGAGCAAGCCGGCGGCAAGCAGGAATTTGGTTTTCATGTTTCTTCCTCCCGGAATGGTGAATTTCATGCAGGCGCAGGCTTGCCCAGGCGCTGCCAAAGGGCAACGCCACAAAGCACACCAAGCGCGAGTAATAGGCGCTGCGTATCAGGCAGCAGATGCAAGAAGGCGGCGGCAAGGCCAACAATGCCCATGGCCCAGCGCAAGACCCACCCCATGGGGCGCAACAAATACCCTGCATAGGATGCGGTGATCAGCGTGAGGGCCGAGACCTGAATGAGTGTCGCGGTGACAATATCAAACAAACTGCCGCGCAGCATGATCCCTGGATCATAAATGAAGGCAAAGCCCACGGTGAAGCCGGCAATCCCAAAGCGGGAGGCATGAAGGCTTGCGATGGTGGGGCTTGCCTTGGCGATGGCAGCGGCGGCGAAGGCGGCGGCGGCCACCGGTGGTGTCGCATCCGCGATCACCGCGAAATAGAAAACGAAAAGATGCGCCTGCAAGACATCAATACCCAGCGGCCGGCCCAATTCCAGCACCTGCGGCACGCCAATGGCAGCGGCGATGATGTAGGATGGTGTGGTCGGGATACCTAGGCCAAGGACCAGCACGGTGACGCAAAGCAGCACCAGCAGCAGCGCCAGATTGCCCGCAGACAAATCCTTGATGATGCCGCCAAAGGCCACCACCATGCCGGTTGCCGTGAGTGCCGAGACAACCACGCCAGCCCCCGCGATGGAAACCGCAAGCGGCGCCATGGTGAAGCCGGCATCCGCCAGGCTATTCAACACCGCACGCCAACCCATCCGCGTGCGCGCACGCAGCAATGAGACACCAACCATGGCAAGGGTGGAACAGAAGGCTGCGTAATTCCCGCTCCAGCGTTCTGTCATCAGATAGACAAGCAAGCCGATGGGCAACACCAAATGCACATCCTGAAGCACTTCACGCCAGGCGGGAATATCCTTGAGCGCCATGGGTTCAATACCAAGCTTCTTCGCTTCGAAATGCACCGCCGCCAGGATCGCGAAGTAATACATCACGGCACCAATGGCGGCCGCGATGATGATGTCGCTATAGGGAATATTGGTGATTTCCGCCATGACAAAGGCGGCTGCGCCCATCACGGGTGGCATCAGCGCACCACCCACCGAAGCCGCACTTTCAATGCCGGCCGCGACCGCCGGGCGATAGCCAACGCGCACCATCAACGGAATGGTCATCGCCCCGGTGGTGATCACATTGGATACCGAAGACCCGCTCATGGTGCCGAATAGGCCGGAGGTTACAACAGCAACCTTGGCCGGCCCGCCGCTATAGCGCCCGGCCACTGCCGCGCCGAGGTTGGAAAACAGCCGCCCCGTGCCACTGCCCTGCATGAAGGAACCGAACAGGATGAAGACGGCGATGGTGGTGGCGACAATCCCCGTGAGAGGCCCATAAACGCCGCCTGCCGTCGGCACCAGCCAGGCGGCTTCAATAATCTCATTCAATTTGAAATTGCGCGTGTTCAGAACACCCGGCAGATGATGGCCGATGAACATGTAAAGCAGGCAGCCCGCCACCATCCAGGCAAGCCCCGGTTCCACCGCGCGGCGGATCGCTTCCAGCATCGTCACCAGGCAGACAATGCCAAGGGTCAGCATCAGCGGCGTGAAGGGATCCACATATTCCATGCGGTCATTCACCGCGCCTGCATTCACGAAAACCCATAAATGCGGCACGGCGGCAGCAATGGTCCAAAGCCAATCAAACAGGCTTGGGCGGTTTTGCGGCGAGTGCTTCTGAAACGCCGGATACATCAGAAAAAGCGGCGGCGTGAAGACCAGCAAATGGAGGCTCCGCATTTCGATCGGCTCCGGAAATCCGAAGCCGCCGAAATAAAGATGCAGCGCCGCCCACCCCGCCATCCAAAGCGCGATGGCGCTTTTCAGCCACCCATCAAGCGCGCGCATGGCGTGCCCCCCCTTAATCGCCCGCGCCTGATCAGCTTGGGTGGTTAACCGAAGCAGTGAATCAGGCGCTCAAATTGAAGTATCGCCAGATCCGTGAGAGCGGATCAGGCGATGGCGCAAAAGCTTGTTCAGGCCGGCGGATTGGCGCCAGCTTCGCGGAAGGCGCGCACCGCACCGCCCGCCAGCGGGACGCCGCGATAGGCCACCGATGTCATCGGGTTCCAGGCGCCCATACTGGCATGGATGGTAATCAGCCTTTGCCCGCGGTTGCGGATCAGCGTGCGGGTGATCTTGTAGGTCACATCATCCGGCACGCTTTCATGCACCAGGATCACGCTATCCATCAGCGTCACCGGCACATCGCCGGTCATGAGCGCGGGATAGGTCGCCCCCGGCAGAACGCCTTGCGCATAGGCGTATTCCTTTTGCAAATGGTCGCGCACATCCTGTGGGAAGGCGACCATATGCCCACCGCGCCTACCTTGGGCAATTTCCGTGAAAATTGCCGCCGGGCGTGCAAGTGCGGCGTAGAGGTAGTCCACCTGGCCATCATTATAGGCCGCCGCGATATCGGCGTAGGACCCGTTCAGATAGCGCCCACCTTCGGCCCTGATCTTGTCTGGGCTGGTGCCGAGGAATTTCAGGATGCGCTGCAGCGTCATTTCATCCGTGCTGCTGCGCTGCGGGGCCGCGATTTTCAGGCCGCGCTGCGTCAGGATGGCGCGCATATCCTCAGGCCCCGCGCCCTTGTGGCGCAGGAAATGGTGTTCCGTCGGCGAATAGCCGGTGCCAAGGCAGCGAAGCTTGTCGTGCTTGGCGTTATAGGGCTCGATCCCCTGCACGGCAGAGGCAGCAAAGGCATCAATCCCCCAGCCGATCTGGGATTGGTTGTTGTTGATGCGCGTGGAATTGGCCAGCCCCCCGCCCGGCACGACGCGGATTTGCAGATCAGGGTTTTCTTCCCGGATCAGGGAAGAAAGCCCTGCCGCCATGGTGTACCAGCCACCGCCCACGGACCCCGCCACCCATTCCAGCGTGGTTTGCGCCGAAGCGGTACGAATGAAGGGGGCGGCAAGCCCAGCGCCGAGCAGCAGACGGCGTGAGGTTTGAAGCGTCATGATGATCTCTCCCTGTTTCCATGGCGAAAGCTGGCCGCCTTCCGGCGGGGCGATCGAAGGCTCGCATGCGGGCACGGGGCAAGGCAAGCGCGCATTGCCGCCCCTAGCGGCGGCTCCGGCCGCAATCCGTGGCATTCGCGCGATTCAATGCTTGCGCTTCCTGCGCAAAACGCCCACATGACCCGCGAAGGATGAGGTGGGCTGGCAGAGCTTCGAAACAGGAGGCCTCCGGCCATGACCATAGCAGCAGTTCTGCGGCAGAAGGGTAACGCCGCAATTTCAGTAACGCCCGAAACCCCGGTGGTTGAAATCGCCCGCATCATGGCGGCACGGCGTATTGGCGCCGTATTGATCGTGAATGCTTCCGGCCAGGTCGCCGGCATCTTGAGCGAGCGTGACATCGTGAAATCAGTCGCGGATCGGCGGAATGGCATCCGCTGCCTGGCCGCTGAGGAGATCATGACCCGTGAAGTCATCATGATCGGCCCCGATACGCCCGTGGAAGCCGCGCTTGAGATCATGGACCAGGGCTATTTTCGCCATTTGCCGGTGTGTGACACGGATGGAACCCTGCTTGGCATTGTCAGCATCCGCGACCTGGTGAAGTTCCGCTTCGCCAAGCAGGACCACGATGTTGAAGCGCTGAAGGCCTATGTGACGCGGAGCTTCATGCACTGAAGTAAGGCGGCGCGAGGCCGGCTTGGTCCGCGTGCGAAACACTGTTGATTTGCATTCAGGGCGGCCACGCGCTCGCCCCTTGAGTCACTCGTGACGTGCCATCAACCCGTGGCGCGCCAGGCTTCTGGGCTGTTCGCGGTGAGCGCTGCCGCATAGGCGGCGCGAGCCATTGCGCGATCCCGGTACGCGATAAGGATATCGGCCAGTTGTATATCGTGCGGCTTCGCC
>CAMCEP010000192.1 GCA_945873675.1 Asaia bogorensis | reverse complement strand
AATAGCGGCGACAATGCCGTAATCAGCAAGGGCTGCACAAAGAAAATCGCCAGGCTATCGGCAATCGGCATGAAAGTTATGGCGCCAAAGAAAAAGCCGGTGGACCCCACCAAAGCCGCCGCCCGCGCTGTGTGAAAGCCAAGCCTTTCCGGCAGCAACCCGCGCGGCCCCACCGCACGCCAGGCAAAGGGCAGGATGAAGACCGCGCCAAAAAACATGCGCGCCCAAACAATTTGCAGAATGGGAATGCCGCCTTGGCCCAGGAATTTCGCGCAAACATCCAAAAGCGGCAGCACCCCCATGGCCACCACCATCAGCGCAATCCCCTGCCCTGTCCTGTTCTTGTCCAATGCCGCGCTGCCCGAAATCCAAACCCATGCCAAAGACGATCCAGCCCCCCTTGGCAAGCGCCCGAAGCGCCCGCTGCTTGAAGCCGTGCCGATTAGGCCTGATACTCCGCCGAAAGGCCCATAAGGCCCAACATCAAGGAGGTTCCATGCTGCGCCGGATTGCCCTGACCCTTTTCGCCCTTTGCCTGCCCGGGCTTGCGCTCGCGCAGGGTTGGGTCCCCGAACGCCCTGTGCGGATCATGCTGCCCTTCCCGCCGGGCGGGTCCACCGATCTGGTTGGGCGCATCCTGGCGGATCGCGTCAGCCGCAGCGCGCCACATCCCTGGGTGATAGAAAATCGCTCGGGCGCCAATGGCAATATCGGCATGGATGCAGCGGCGAAAAGCGCGCCAGATGGCTATACGCTTGGCGCCTGCACCATCGGCAATTGCGCGATCAACCCCGCCATTTATGCCCGCATGCCTTATGACATTGAACGCGATCTGATCCCGGTGTTTTGGTCAGGCAGCGTCATGAATGCGGTCGCGGTGAATAATAATGTCCCGGCGCAGAATCTTCAGGAATTCATTGCCTGGGTGAAGGCCAATCCGGGCCGCGTGAATTACGGCTCCTCCGGCTTTGGGTCTTCCAACCACCTGATCCCGGAATTGCTGAATGGCCGACTTGGCCTGACAATGGTGCATGTGCCCTTCCGCGGCGGCGCGCCCGCCTTGCAGGCGCTGCTCGCCGGCCAGGTGCAGGTGATGATGGAAAACATCCCAACGAAAATTCAGGCCATTCGCGCCGGGCAAATCCGTGCTCTCGCCGTCACGGGTCGGGAACGTGACCCATCCCTACCAGATGTACCCACCTTCGCCGAAGCCGGTATTCCGAACATCGTTGTGGAGCCCTGGTTCGGCTTCATGGCGCCGCGCGGCACGCCGGATGCGGTGATTGCAGGGCTCAGCCGCCTGTTGAATGAAGCGATTGCCGATCCTGAAGTGCGGCGCAAATTCGCCGATCTTGGTGTGCGCCCCGAAGGCGGCCCGCCCGAGCGTTTCGCCGCCCATGTCCGCAGCGAAATCGCCCGCTGGCGCGAAGTGGTTGAAGTCAACAAGATCGAGAAGCTGAACTGATGCCCTATCGCATTGTCCTTGGCCGGCCTTTGCATCCCGCGGGTGCGGCAGTGCTGGCGGCGCGGCCCGATGTTGAAACCATCGAAATGTTCGACCCGCCCGCGCCCGCCTTGCATGCGGCCTTGGCCAATGCGGATGGCTTGGTCGCCTGGCTCGAACGCGTGGACAAGGCGGCCCTTGCCGCCGCGCCACGCTTGCGCGCGGTGTCACGCATCGGGGTTGGTTTTGACACGGTAGATATTCCGAGCTGCTCGGAACGCGGCATTGCCGTGATGGTGGTGAATGGCACCAATGATCTTTCGGTCGCCGAACACGCCATGATGCTGATGCTGGGGGTGGCGCGCCGCGCTGTGGATTCAGATGCCCACATCAAGCAAGGCGGCTGGTGGCCGAAAGATGGGCCGCGCATGGTGGATTTGGCCGGCAAAACCGCGCTGGTAGTGGGGTATGGGCGGATCGGGTCGCGCGTTGCGGCCTATGCGCGGGCTTTTCACATGAAGGTCATGGTGCATGACCCGCTGTATCATCCGGCGCGCATCGCGTCCGACGGGCATATCCCGGCGCGGGACTTCAAAAAGGCACTGACAGAGGCAGATGTGGTGACGCTGCATTGTCCCCTGACGCCCGAAACCCGGCATTTGATGGATGAGGCAGCCTTCGCGGCGCTCAAGCCCGGCGCCATTCTAGTGAACACCGCGCGTGGCCCGATTGTGAAGCAGGAAGCAGTGGTGGCCGCGCTGCAATCGGGCCGGCTGATGGGCTTTGGGACGGATGTGCTGGAAGTAGAACCCGCGACGCCCGGCAATCCCTTGTTCAGCATGCCCAATGTCATCATCAGCCCACATTCAGCGGCAAGCACGGAAGAAGGCACGGCGCGCATGGCGGAAGCGGCGGCGCGCAATATCCTGGCCGCTTTGGATGGCGCGCCCGATCCGGCCATGATGGTCAATCCGGAGATTCTGCAAAGGCGATAAAACTGCCATCAGGTTGCGCCCGGCGCTGCGCCGGGCGATAGCGGGGCCGACATGACCCTGCACGCCTTCCTGACCCATTTGGCTGTCGCGCTTGGCCTGGCGCTGGTTTCGGCCATCGTCGTGCGGCTGATGATCGCCTATCCAATCCTTGATCACCCCAATGCCAGGTCAAGCCATAGCCGCCCCACACCGCGCGGTGGTGGACTTGGCATTGTGGTGGCTTTCACCTTTGGCATGGGGATTTTGTATTGGCAGGCGGAATATGCGCGCCTGCCGGGGCCGCAATTCCTGGGTGTAATCGGCGCCGCACTGGCCATTGCGGCGGTATCGCTTTGGGATGATGCGCGGGATTTGCGCTTTGCGCTGAAACTGGCGGCGCAGGCGCTGGCCGCCCTGGTTGCGATTGGCAGCGGGCTTGAATTGCAACGGATAGCGGTGCCGGGCTTGGGCATCGTGCAGCTTGGCGCGCTGGGGCCACTGCTGACGCTGTTCTGGATTCTGGGCTGCACCAATGCGGTGAATTTCATGGATGGGCTGGATGGGTTGGTGGGCGGTACGGTATTTCTCGCGCTGCTGATCCTTTGCGCCATTGCTGAACATCAGGGGGGATGGTTTGTTTATCTGGCGTCCCTGATGCTGGCAGCTGGTTTGCTCGGTTTTCTGCCCTTCAATCTGCATCCAGCGCGCATCTTTATGGGCGATGTCGGCAGCCAATTCCTGGGCTTCATGGTGGCGATCCTGGCGGTCGCGGCAGCGCGCTTCGACGCGGCCGAAGTGTCCTTTATGCTGGTGCCGCTGCTGTTATTCGGCCTGTTCTTCGACGCGGCCTTTACGCTAATGCGGCGCGCCGCCATGGGGCTCAATATCACCGCCGCGCATCGGACGCATTTATATCAAATGGCGCAAAGAAGCGGGCTTGGCGTGCGGCAAGTGGCCGCCGTGCATTGGGGCTTTGTGCTGGCGCATGGCTTGTTCGCCTTGGCGTTCATCGGTCTTGAACCCGCCATCAAGCCCTTGGTGTTACTGCCGGCGCTGGGCCTGCAACTGATATGGATGGTCTATGTGCGCGCGCGCATGCGCCGCGCCGGGCTTTCCTGGCGCGACTGATCTACTTTTGCGCCGGGCGGGGAGCGGCGCTGGCTGTTTGCTGGCCCTGCGTATTCGGGCGGTTCGTATTGGCGCGCTGAGGCGTATTGCCTGTGCTGCCCTGCTCCGCGCGCTGAAGGGGTCTTGCGGCGGGCCGCGGCGGTACTGACGTCTGGCGAAAGGCGACCGGCGTTTGCCGATTCGGTGCCGCTGCTAGCTGCTGCGGTGGTCGGCGCTGCGGTTGCTGTGCCACCTGCGCTACCCGCGCATTACCTGGCGCCACGGGCCGAGCAGCCGGCGCTTTGCGCGGCGGCGCCCCGGCCGCCGCCATCACAGAAGACGGCGCGCGCGGCGCCACGCCCATGCGCGAAAACCCCTGATCCAGCAGCGCGCCCATGTGCCGATCGCGTTCCACCCAGGAAGAACCACCGAAGGTGGCCCCCACCAGCCGCACGCCATCGCGCTGCGCGGAGGTCACGATATTAAAGCCCGAGGCATTGATGAAGCCGGTCTTGATACCATCCGCGCCATCATAATCCCCAAGCATACGGTTATGGTTGCGGATTTGCGCCCGGCCCCAGGCGAAATGCACCGTACCGAAATAATGGTAGCGATTGGGAAAATCGATAAATAACCGCCTGCCCAGCGTTGCCATATCGCGCGCTGTCGTCACCTGTTCGAAATCCGGCAGACCGGACGCATTACGAAAGCGCGTTTGCGTCATGCCCAGGCTGCGCGCGCGCATGGTCATCATTTGCGCGAAGCGTTCTTCAGAACCGCCAATATGCTCACCCAGCGCCGCCGCTACATCATTGGCGCTTTTGGTAACCAGCGCCAGGATCGCCTGTTCCACCGTCAGGCTGCCGCCGGGTGGGATGCCAAGCTTGGACGGCGGGCGCGACGCGGCGTGATCGCTCATGACCACGCGGCTATTGAGCTGCGTCTTGCCATCGCGCAGCGCTTCAAACGCCATATAAACCGTCATCATTTTGGTCAGCGATGCCGGGAAGCGCGGTTCATCCGCGCCGGCGTCAATCAGGACGGTCCCTGTGCGGGCTTCCATGACAATGGCGGAATAGCGCGCGCTGCCGATCTGCGCCTCAGCCCCGCGCCCGGGCAGAGCCACGAGCGCCGCTGCGAACATCAACCCGGCGAATCGAACGGCAAGGCTCCCCAAGCCTTGGCGACGAGTCTTCATCCCGCAAAACCCCCTGATGGCCCAAGGCTGCGACGCCCCAGACCTGTCTTCCCCTAACTTCTTATAGCGGGTCAGGCGTGTTGCGTCCAGCAAAAAATCCGCGAAATCCACGCTTCCTCAGAGGGTTAACAAAAGGCTTTGAGTCGCCACCCGAAAAGCCTGCGCCCCACTTCTGCCAGCGGCCATCAAAAATTTTTGTGCAGTGCAAAAAAAGCTTGCAATGCGGCCCGCGCCAAGCGTAGAAGTCTCGTCATGTTGCAGCGCAGCAAATCTTCCCGGCCCTTCCGGCCGGTTCGCAAAGCCCGGGTGTCTGCGCCCCGGATAGGCAAGAAAAGGGTTGAGGCAATGGCGCAAAGCAAAAGCCAGGTTGTGAGCAAGGTTGCGGCGGAAGCTGCGGAACAGGCTCAAAAAGTGATGAATGACGGTGCGGTGCAGGCCCGCGTAGCAATGGAGAAGAACATGGATCAGATGACCAAGGGTGCTGAAAGCATCTTCAAGGCGGCGGAAGAAGCCGCTGAATTCGGCCGCGGCAATGTGGAGGCCTTCACCAAGGCCGCCCAGACCTGGGCCTCGGGCTCTCAGGACCTCGCCCGCCAGTATATGGCGCTGGCGCAGGGCTTGACCGACCATGCCATGGAAGGCGCCAAGGCGCTGTCCGGCGTGAAGAGCGTGAATGAAGCCGCTGAGCTGCAGGCGAAGTTCGCCAAGGCCGCGCTGGAGAAGATGGTTGCCGAAGGCACCAAGCTCCAGGAAGCTTCCGTGAAGCTCGCCGAAAGCGCCCTTGCCCCCGTGAATGCGCGCATGACGGTGGCGATGGAAAAGATCGCGAAGCCGCTCGCGGCATAATCTTGGGGCGGGGCTTCATGCCCCGTTCTGGCTGAGCTGCCCTCCTCCCCCCTCCTCCCAACCGGGGGGTAGCCAAGGCCTAGCGTGATCCACACCCTTGGATCACGCTATTTTTTTGCCTGGCAACTGGGCTGAGGCGTTCGGCCTTTGCGCTG
>CAMCEP010000191.1 GCA_945873675.1 Asaia bogorensis | reverse complement strand
ACTTGTTATGGAGCGTCGCACCGAAACGCCGATCAGCCTGATGCTGATCTCGCCACTCATTGCCGTGGCGCTGACGCTGATATCGGCGGCCATCATGTTCGCGCTGCTGGGTAAGGACCCGGTAGCGGCGCTGAGTACGTATTTCCTTGATCCGCTGTCAGACTCCTGGGGCTTGCAGGAAGTGGCGGTGAAGGCGACACCCTTGGTGCTGATTGCGGTTGGGCTTGCGGTTTGCTATCGCGCCAAGGTCTGGAATATCGGCGCCGAAGGGCAATTCCTGTTCGGTGCCATGGCAGGCGGCTATATCGCCATCATCACCCATGGCAGCACGCAAGGCCCATGGCTATTGCCAGTTCTGCTGCTGGTGGGTGCCATGGCGGGTGCGTGTTTCGCGCTGATCCCGGCGCTGCTCCGCACCCGCTTCGGCGCCAATGAAATTCTGACCAGCCTGATGCTGGTTTATGTCGCGGAATTGCTGCTGGATTACCTGGTGCGCGGCCCCTGGCGCGACCCGGCCGGCTTCAACATGCCCCATAGCGTGGTGTTTGAGCCGGAGGCGACGCTGCCACTGCTGATGGCAGGCGGGCGGCTCAATATCGGCACGCCCATCATGCTGGCGGTGGTGCTGGGCTTCATGCTGCTGATGGGGCGCACGCTGAAGGGGTTTGAAATCCGCCTGGTGGGAGAAGCGCCGCGCGCCGCGCGCTTTGCCGGGTTTTCCGAAACCCGCTTGATCATCACGGTTTTCATGATCTCGGGCGCGCTCGCTGGGCTTGCCGGCGTGCTGGAAGCTGCCGGCACAATCAAGCAATTGCAGCCCGGTATTTCGCCCGGCTATGGCTTCACCGCCATCATCGTTGCCTTTTTGGGGCGGCTTAATCCCATTGGCTGCCTGTTCGCCGGCATTTTTATCGCCATCACCTTCATCGGCGGCGAGAATGCGCAAATCATGCTGCGCCTGCCTTTGGATGCGACACGCGTGCTGCAAGGGTTATTGCTGTTCTTCGTGCTGGCCTGCGATAGCCTGCTTTTGTATCGCTTCCGCCTGCTGCGGGGTGCCGCCGCATGACGCTTTTCGAAGCCATCATCCTGACCATCATCACCGCTTCCACCCCGCTGCTGATCGCAGCGATTGGCGAATTGGTTGTGGAACGCGCTGGCGTTTTGAACCTGGGCGTTGAGGGCATGATGATCATCGGCGCCGCTGCTGGCATTGCGGCCGCGATCACCACGGGGTCTTCAACACTTGGCGTCTTGGTCGCTGTGCTGGCGGGTATGGCGCTGTCCCTGGTTTTTGCTGCGCTGGTCTTGGGCCTTGCGGCCAATCAGGTGGCGGCGGGGCTGGCTTTGGCCATTCTGGGGCTTGGGCTTTCCGGCGTGATCGGCGCGCCCTTCGTGGGCGTGCAACGCGCGGGCATCGGCAAGATCGAAATCCCTTGGCTGTCTGAAATTCCCTTCCTTGGCCCGCTGCTGTTCCGTCAGGACCCCTTTGTCTATGCCTCCATCGCTTTGGTGGTTGGGGTCTGGTGGTTTCTCACCAAAAGCCGCGCCGGGCTTGTCTTGCGTGCGGTCGGCGAAAACCACGCGGCGGCGCATGCGCTCGGCTATCCGGTGCGGCGCATTCGCCTGCTCGCCATCCTGTTCGGTGGCGGCTGCGCTGGGCTGGCGGGGTCCTATATGTCGCTCGTCTATACCCCCTTCTGGACCAGCGGGATGACCGGCGGGCGGGGCTGGATCGCGCTCGCCATCGTGGTCTTTGCCTCCTGGCTGCCCTTCAGGGCCATGGTCGGCGCCTATCTGTTCGGCGCGCTCACCATCCTGCAATTGCATGCGCAATCGGCCGGCGTGCCGCTGCCATCGCAGTTTCTGGCGGCCTTGCCCTATCTGATCACGATTCTGGTCCTGGTGCTCATTATGCGGGCAAGGCGGGGCGGAGCGGCGGGGCCGGCTTCGCTCGGTGTGCCCTTTGTGCCCGATAGATAGCCCCTTCCGTATTGGTATTAAATTTGCTTAATCCAAACCGCTTTTCAGGGAGCCCATCATGAACATCACCCGTCGTCATCTTATGGCTGGCTCCGCCGGTCTTGCTGGCGCTGCGCTGGCCGGCCAGCAGGCCGAAGCGCAATCGCGCCTCAACGTCGGCGTCGTCCTGATCGGCCCCGTCGGCGATTTCGGCTGGTCGCATATGCACGATCAGGGCCGCCGCCGCATGGCCGAGGTACTGGGCGACCGTGTCAACGCCACCACTGTCGAATCTGTGGCACCGCCCGATTTTGACCGCGTGGTGACGCAGTTGGTCCGCACCGGCCATCGGCTGATCTTCACGACCAGCTTTTCCTATTTCGCGCCCACGCAGCGCCTGGCGCCGCAGCACCCGGGCGTGTTCTTCGAAAACGCAACCGGCCCAACGACGCTGCCGAATATGGCGATCTACAATGCCCGCTTCTACGAAGGCCGCTACATTCAGGGCGTGATCGCCGCGCGCAAGTCCCGTTCCAAGACCATCGGCTATGTTGCCACCTTCCCGGTGCCGGAAGTGATCAGCGCCATCAACACTGTCATGCGTGGCGCCTGGTCTGTGGACCCTTCCATGAAGGTGCGCGTGGTGTGGGTGAATGCCTGGTCGAACCCAGCGCGAGAGGCCGATGCCGCCCGCGCCCTTATTGACCAGGGCTGCGATGTGCTGTGCAGCCACACTGATGGCCCGGCGCCGCTGCAATTGGCTGAGCAACGCGGCATCTTCGGCTTCGGCCAAGCATCCGACATGACGCGCTTCGCACCGCGCGCCCATCTGACCAGCAGCGTCAATAACTGGGGCGATTATTACGCCGAGCGTGCGAAGGCGGTGTTGGATGGCACTTGGCGCGCGACGGATACCTGGGGCGGGCTTGGCAGCGGCATGTTCCGCATGGCCCCCTTCACCAATATGACACCCGAGGAAGTGAGCGAGGCAACGCGCATCCGCGACGCCATCGCTGCCGGCACGCTGCACCCGTTTGAAGGCCCGATCACGCGCCAGGATGGCACGGTGATAATCCCGGCCGGCCGGCGGCTTACGGATGATGAAATCCGCGCGCAGAATTACTTCTATCAGGGCATTGATGTTGCGATGCCGTAAGGCGGTTCATCGCCGCTGAAACAATGGCCCCAGTGTGAGCAATCACACTGGGGTTTTTTTCATTCAAACCGATTGGAACGCGGGAAGCCATTGGGCGGCGCCTTGCCCGCGCCAGCGCGATTGCCAACCCAGGCGCGCAAATCCGTCTCAACCCGCGTTCTTTCGCCAAGCACCCAGGAAAGCCCTTCCTTCCGGGTAAAGACCTTGGCGTCCGAAAGCCCGCCATCGCGATAGCTTTGCAATTGCACGCCGCGCCCGCGCGTCATCTCGGGCACCTGGTCAATCGGGAAAATCAGCAATTTGCGATTCTCACCCATCACTGCGATGGAATCGCCTTCCGCCGGCGCGCAGACTGCCGCTTCCGCCG
Source organism: Asaia bogorensis (assembly GCA_945873675.1). Taxonomy (GTDB): domain Bacteria; phylum Pseudomonadota; class Alphaproteobacteria; order Acetobacterales; family Acetobacteraceae; genus Neoroseomonas; species Neoroseomonas bogorensis_C. The sequence continues at coordinate 2,273 of CAMCEP010000191.1, read as the reverse complement.
GCGGGTCCACATTCAGCACTTGCTTGCCGGTGCGCTTTTCCGCGAGCAAATCCTCACCCTTCACCAAAAAGCCTTTGCCATCCGATGCCGCGACCAGATAGCGCAGACCTTCGCGGTGCACGAACATCGTGACCACCGCATCCTCATTGGTCAGATCCAGCAGCAGGCGTACCGGCTGCCCGTCACCGCGCCCGCGCGGAATGGCATCCGCCTTCAGCGTGAAGGCCTTGCCATTGGTCGAAAACAGCACCAGCCGATCCGTGGTTTCGGCATGGAGCGCGATGAACAGGCTATCGCCTTCCTTGAAGCGCAATTCGCCATCCAAGGACACATGGCCCTTCTGCGCCCTGATCCAGCCTTTCTCAGACAGGATCACGGTAATCGGCTCACGCTCCACAAAGGCCGCTTCATCCACCACCACTTCTGGCAGGATCGCACCGGTCGCCGTGCGCCGTGCCCCCAGCGCGCCATCGCCGAAGCGCGTGCGCATGCTTTCAATTTCTTCCGCAATCGTTTCCCAGCGCGCGGCTTCGGATTTCATCAGCGCCTGAAGTTTCTTCTGTTCCGCGCTGAGCTTCTTATGCTCCTTGCGGATTTCCATTTCTTCAAGGCGCCTGAGCGCCCGCAGCCGCATATTCAGAATGGCTTCCGCCTGAGTATCGTTCAGGCCAAAGCGTTCCATCAGCCTGGGCTTTGGTTCATCTTCTTCCCGGATAATGCGGATCACCTCATCCAGGTTGAGATAAGCAATCAGATAGCCATCCAACATCTCAAGCCGCCGCGCAATCGCGCCCAGCCGATGATTGGTACGCCGCTGCAACACCTCATGCCGATGATCGAGCCAGGCGCGCAGCACTTCCTTCAAGCTCATGACGCGCGGCGTGCGGTTGGCATCCAGCACATTCATGTTGAGCGGAAAGCGGCTTTCCAGCGCGGTGGCGCGGAACAGCGTTTCCATCAGCACTGCCGGTTCCACATTGCGCGATTTGGGTTCCAGTACGATCCGCACCTGTTCGGTGCTTTCATCGCGCAAATCCGCCAGCAGCGGCAGCTTCTTTTCTTCGAGCAACTGCGCGATTTGTTCGATCAGCCGCGCCTTCTGCACCTGATAGGGTATCTCGGTGACAATGATCACCCAGCTTCCCGCCTTGCCCTTTTCCACTTCCCATTTCGCGCGCACGCGAAAACCGCCGCGGCCGGTTTCATAGGCTTCGCGGATCGCTTCTGCGCTTTCAACCAGAATGCCGCCGGTCGGGAAATCCGGCCCCTTGATGTGCCGCAGCAACTGATCCGTGCCCACATCCGGGTTGCGCACCAATTCCAGCGCGGCCGCGCAAAGCTCCCCGGCATTATGCGGCGGGATGGAGGTTGCCATGCCCACCGCAATCCCCGCCGCGCCATTGGCGAGCAGATGCGGAAAGGCCGCCGGCAGCACGATGGGTTCGCGTTCCTCGCCATCATAAGTGGCGCGGAAATCAACCGCGTCTTCCTCAATCCCTTCCAGCAGCGCTTGCGCCACCTCTGTCAGCCGCGCTTCGGTGTAGCGCATGGCAGCCGGGTTATCGCCATCAATATTGCCGAAATTGCCCTGGCCTTCGACCAGCGGATACCGCGCCGCGAAATCCTGCGCGAGCCGCACCATGGCCTCATAAATCGCGGCATCGCCATGGGGGTGATATTTACCCATGACATCGCCGACAATACGCGCGCATTTTTTGAAGCCTGCATCGGGGTCCAGCCGCAATTGCCGCATCGCCCAAAGCAGGCGGCGATGCACGGGCTTCAACCCATCGCGCACATCAGGCAGGGACCGTGCCGTAATGGTGGAAAGCGCATAAGCCAGATAGCGTTCGGACAACGCATCCGCGAGCCGCGTTTCACGCTCCGCCCCGTTGGGCGTCAGGGCTTTGACATCATCGGGCATGGGCGAATCGCATCCTTAGTTAGGTTCTGGTCTAACGCTGCGCACCACGCACTGCAAAGCCTTCAGTGCGCACTAGCTTCAAGACTTCGTAAAGCATTCTTCCCGTATTCTTTCATCCATGATGAACCTCGCCATCGCCCCCATAAGGCAGGATTTTGTGCCTGAGCCCGCGCCCTCGGTCTGGGTGACCTGGGCTGAGGGCATTGCCGGCCCAGCTACGCTGGCCCCGCGTGGGGAGTTTCGCTGCTTTCTGGTCTTCTCCCTGGCTTGCAGCGCGGCGTCAGCGGCAAAAAGGGCGGAAAGGACGCTCCAGCGCCTAGGCTGGGGGCACGTGGCAACACAAAGCGGC
>CAMCEP010000190.1 GCA_945873675.1 Asaia bogorensis | reverse complement strand
ATCACGCGCCCGTAATTGATGCGTGTGGGGCCTATCACGCCAATCGCGCCGACGATCTTTTCCTGGCCATTGCGGAAGGGCGCCACCACCACGGAAAGCCCAGCGCTATCAAACAGCCCGCTTTCCGCGCCGATGAAAATCTGCACGCCTTCGCCGCGCTGCGCCAATTCCAGCAGGCGCAGCATGGTTTCCTGCGCTTCCAGCCTTTCAAACAGGCGCTGGATTTCCTGCACCTGCGCTGCCTGATCCAGGTTCTGCAACAGCCGGGACTGACCGCGCAAAATCAGCGACCCGCCGCCGCCGCCTGTCCAAGTTGCAAGCCCGGCCGAGATCACCTGCTGCGTCAGCACATCCAGCGCCGTGCGATCGGCGGCGATTTCCTCGGACACCTTGGTGCGGGTTTCTTCCAAAGTGCGCCCGGCAAGGCGCGCATTCAGGTAATTGGAGGCTTGGGTCAGCGCAGAAGGCGGCAGCCCCGCCGGCACTTCAATGACGCGGTTTTCCACCTGGCCGCCTTCATGCACCAGCACCACCAGCGCGCGGCCCGGCCCAAGCGCCACGAATTCAATATGCCGCACTGGGTTTTCTGTTTTCGGCGCCACCACCAGCCCCGCCGCGCCGGCCAGCCCCGAGAGCATCAGCCCGGCCTCCGCCAGGGTTTCCTGCAAGGACCGGCCCGATGCCGCGCAGCGCGCTGCAATCGCATCCCGGTCTTCTTCGCCAAGCGCGCCAAATTCCAACAACCCATCCACGAAAAGCCGAAGCCCGCGTTCGGTGGGCAGGCGCCCGGCCGAGGTATGCGGCGCGTAAAGCAGCCCGGCATCTTCCAGATCCGCCATGGCATTGCGGATGGTAGCGGGCGAAAGCCCCAAAGGCAGCCGGCGCGACAGGGTACGGGACCCCACGGGTTCGCCAGTCGCGACATAGGTTTCCACCAATTCGCGCAGAATCAGCGCCGAACGGCTATCCAGCCCGGCGGCGGCCGGCAGCCCGGGGGTTAGCATCGCGGGCGTGTGGGTCACGGGTTTTGGTCCCGATTTGTCATGGGGCGAGTATGGGGCCTGGGCCGGGCGCGTCAACGGGTTAGCAAGCCGGGGAGGCCTGTGCTAACCGCGCGCCCATGACAAGACCATCAGGCCGCGCCCCCGGGGCGCTTCGCACCGTTTCCATCCAACCCGGCGTCGCCCGCCATGCGGAAGGTTCCTGCGTTATTCGCATGGGCCTGACCGAGGTTCTGTGTACCGCAAGCGTTGAAGGCAAGGTCCCGCCCTTCCTGCGTGGCCAGGGCCAGGGCTGGGTGACGGCCGAATATGGCATGCTGCCGCGCGCCACCCACACGCGGAGTGACCGGGAAGCCGCGCGCGGCAAGCAATCCGGCCGCACGCAGGAAATCCAGCGCCTGATCGGGCGTTCCCTCCGTGCTGTCACGGATCTGAAGGCGATGGGCGAGATGACCATCACCCTTGATTGCGATGTGCTGACCGCCGATGGCGGCACGCGCTGCGCTTCCATCACCGGCGCCTGGGTGGCGCTGCATCTGGCCTTTGAACATTGCAAGCGCATGAACATCATCACGCGCAATCCGCTCAAGGATCAGGTGGCGGCGATTTCCTGCGGCATTTATCAGGGTGTGCCCGTGCTCGACCTTGATTATGATGAGGACAGCAAGGCCGATGCGGATGCGAATTTCGTCCTCACGGCCTCGGGCGGGATTGTTGAGATTCAAGGCACCGCCGAAGGTGCGCCTTTCACAGAAGCCGATTTGCAGGCGCTGATGGGCCATGCTCGGGAAGGCACAGCGGCGCTTTTCGCCAAGCAGCGTCTTGCGGTGGATAAGTGATGGCGCATCGGCGCCTCTCACGCGGAGAGAAGATTGTCATCGCCTCACACAATGCTGGGAAGCTCCGCGAAGTGGCGGCCTTGCTGGCGCCGCATGGGATTGAAGTAACCAGCGCCGGCGCGCTTGGCCTGCCGGAACCGGATGAGACCGAAACCAGCTTCCTCGGCAATGCGCGGATCAAAGCGCATGCAGCGGCGCGCGCGGCAGGGATGCCGGCACTTTCCGATGATTCAGGCTTCTCCGTGGCCGCCTTGGATGGCGCGCCAGGGGTCTATACCGCCGATTGGGCCATGCGCCCGGAAGGCGGGCGGGATTATGCTTGGGCCATGGGCAAGGTGCATGACCTTGCCAAGCACGCTTCAGATCGCGCGGCCTGGTTCACTTGCGCACTCGTACTCGCCTGGCCCGATGGGCATGAGGAAGGCTTTGAAGGCAAGGCTGAGGGCGTTTGGGTCTGGCCGCCGCGCGGCGCGCATGGCTTTGGCTATGACCCCATGTTCGTGCCGCAGGGCTATTCAGAAACCTTCGGTGAAATGGACCCCGCCGAGAAACACCGCATCAGCCACCGCGCCGCGGCTTTCGCGCTGCTGGCCGCTTCCTGCCTACCGCCGGCGGCAGGCTGAGCTTCAAGGGCGGCTCGGATTCCGGCGATAGCCCGCGCCGGATCAGGCTGGCCCAGCCTTCTTCGGGCGTGTCCACGATTTCGAATAGTTTCAAATCCGCCTCGCTGATCATGCCTTCTTCAGCGAGCGCCGCGAAATTCACCACCTTGGTCCAGTAATCGCGGCCGAACAGCACAATCGGCACCGGGCGCATTTTCTGCGATTGCGTGAGCGTCAGCACCTCAAACAATTCGTCAAAAGTTCCGAAGCCGCCGGGAAATACAGCAAGTGCATTGGCGCGCATGGCCAGATGCATCTTGCGCATGGCGAAGTAATGGAAGCGGAAGGTCAGCGCCGGCGTGGACCAGGAATTGGGCGCCTGTTCATGCGGCAGGGTGATGTTGAAGCCGATGGAAGGCGCACCGCATTCTGACGCACCGCGATTGGCCGCTTCCATGATCCCCGGGCCACCGCCGGTCGCGATCACATTATCCCGCGGCGCACCGGATGCCGCCAAGGCACCGCCGCGCATGGAAACAATCCGGGCGAAGGCGCGCGCATCCTCATAAAAGCGGGACCGATCAAGCGCCTTTTGCGCGGCACGCTTTTCCGCCGCCCCGCGCGCCTTCTTGGCCTGGGCTGCGGCTTCCTCGGCGCTCGGGCAGCGGGCAGAGCCAAACACCACGACCGTGGACCGCACCCCCCAATCGCGCAGCGCATATTCGGCCTTGGCGTATTCCATGCCGAAGCGGAAAGGGCGCATTTCATCGCGGAGCAGGAATTCCTGATCCTCTACCGCCAGCAGATAGCTGCGTGAGTGTTTTTGGGCGCCATTATCGGGCATTGGTAGCTTCCCCCTTCATCTGGCGCGCATCTTGGCATGAACCGGGTGGGGACCGCGATGGGGGTGCAGCCCGACCCAAAAGCGTGACTCTGCTGCAACGCTCGCGAGTCGCGTGGAATCGGAACGTAGCCAAAGCGTAAAAAACCCTGGGCAAAGAACACCTTCCGGCATAGAGTTCCGAATCACTCTGAAGCACAGCTTTGATGCCTCGCCTCTTTCTTCCGGCCGATTCCAGGCCCACCGCCGAACCAGGCGCCGTCAGGCGGCGCTTTGCCTCGGCCGATCTGCGCGCGCTGTTGCGCCGGCGCCTGATGGAATTATGCGGCCTGCTGGCCGCGCTTTTCGCCCTTGGGCTGGCGGCGGCATTACTCAGTTATGACCCCGCTGACCCTTCGCTGAATACGGCAAGCGCGCGGCCCGTCAGTAACCTTGCCGGGCCGGCGGGGGCGGTGGTGGCGGATATTCTGTTGCAGGGCTTTGGCTATGCGGCGGCGCTTCCCGTGCTGGCGCTGCTCGCCTGGGCCTTTCGGCTGGCGACGCAACGCGGCCTTGGCTTCATCCCGCTTCGGCTTATCGGCCTTGCCCTTGCCCTTCCCCTGGGCGCGGCGGCATTGAGCCTTGCCCCCTTACCGCCGGAAACACCCAGCCTTGCCGGCGCGGGCGGTGCCGTGGGGCCGCTTTTGGCCGATGGCGTGATTTCCTGGCTTTCGAGCAGCTTTGGCCCCTATGGCGCATTGCTGGGCAAAGCCGGCTTGGTCTTCGGCGCCGTGGGTGCCGGCTTCATTGGCTGCGGTCTGACCTTCGGCGAATGGCGCGGCGCTGGTCGTGCAGCCATTGGCGCGAGCCAGGCCGCTTTGGATGCGGCCCGTGCCGGCGCGGAAAAGCTGCGCCCGGCCGAGGAAGCTGAGCCCAAAAAGACCCATCTTTTCGCCCGCCTTGCCGCGCGCTTCAAAACCCGCACCGGCCACATGTTCCGCCGCCAGGAACCCGAAATCCCCTTGGGCCCCATGCTGCGCGCTGCCGATGCAGCGGCCGAGGCCATGCCGATCCGCCCCGAATCACCCGAGGCCGGGCGCGAAGCCCCACCAGTACGCCCACGCAAAGCGGCCGAGCCCGCGCGTCGGCCAGCGCAGCAACCAGCGCTTGATCTTGGTGATGGCGCCTGGGCGCTGCCGCCGCTTGACCTGCTGACCGCGGCCCCGACGCAGCGTGTGGGCCGGCCTTCCGAAGAATCCTTGCAAGCCAATGCGCGCCTCCTGGAAAGCGTCTTGGAAGATTACGGCGTGCGCGGGCGCATTGCGGAAATCCGCCCCGGCCCGGTGGTGACGCTATACGAATTGGAACCGGCGCCCGGCACCAAATCCGCGCGCGTGATTGGCCTGGCTGACGATATCGCGCGGTCCATGAGCCTGATTGCGGTGCGCATCGCAACCGTGCCGGGGCGCAATGTGATCGGCATTGAAATGCCCAATGCCAAGCGCGAAACCGTATTCCTTTCAGAAATGTTCGGCGATGAGAGCTGGCATCGCAACCCGGGCAAGCTGCCCTTGGCACTCGGCAAGGATATCAGCGGCGCACCGGTGATCGCGGACCTGGCGCGCATGCCGCATTTGCTGATTGCCGGCACCACGGGTTCGGGCAAATCGGTCGGGATCAATACCATGATCCTGAGCCTGCTCTATCGCTTCAGCCCCGATGAATGCCGCTTCATCATGATTGACCCGAAGATGCTGGAACTTTCGGTCTATGACCGTATTCCGCATCTGCTGGCGCCGGTGGTGACGGAACCGCCCAAGGCGATTGGCGCGCTGAAATGGACCGTGCGGGAAATGGAGCGCCGCTACCGTGCGATGAGCCAATTGGGCGTGCGCAATATCGCTGGCTACAATGAAAAAGTAACGGCAGCACGCCAACGCAATGATGTGCTGACGAGGCGCGTGCAAACCGGCTTTGATCCGGAAACCAATAAGCCCGTTTTTGAAGATCAGCCGCTCGCGCTGGAAGCGCTGCCCATGATTGTGGTGGTGATTGATGAAATGGCCGATCTGATGATCGTGGCCGGCAAGGAAATTGAAGCCGCCGTGCAAAGGCTGGCGCAAATGGCGCGTGCCGCAGGTATTCACGTGATTATGGCCACTCAGCGGCCATCAGTGGATGTGATCACCGGCACGATCAAGGCGAATTTCCCAACGCGCATTTCCTTCCAGGTTACATCAAAGATTGATAGCCGCACCATCCTTGGCGAACAGGGTGCGGAACAATTGCTCGGCCAGGGCGATATGCTGCACATGCCGGGCGGCGGGCGCATCGCGCGCGTGCATGGCCCATTTGTGTCAGACACTGAGGTGGAGCGGATTGTTGAATTCCTCCGCGCCCAGGGTGAGCCCGCCTATGTGGATGAAGTGACTGAGACCGAGGATGAGGGTGATTCGGTTGCCATGCTTGGCATGCTGGGCGGCAATACAGATGCCGAGGCATCGCTTTATGATCAGGCGGTGGCGCTGGTCACGCGCGAAGGCAAGGCGAGCACAAGCTTCGTGCAGCGGCATTTGAACATTGGCTATAACCGCGCGGCGAA
>CAMCEP010000189.1 GCA_945873675.1 Asaia bogorensis | reverse complement strand
GCAGCGTTGATGCGCTGGATCCAAAGGCCGCGGAAGTCGCGCTTCTTGTTGCGACGGTCGCGATAGGCATATTGCAGCGCCTTTTCCACCCGCTCCAAAGCGGGGCGGTAGGCGGTGCCTGACCGGCCGACATAGCCTTCAGAAAGCTTGAGAATCTTCTTGTGGCGGGCGTGCTTCGTAACGCCGCGTTTTACACGAGCCATTTTGCGTCCCTCCCTTTACCGGTCCAGCCCATAGGGCAGCCACTGCTTCACGGTATCACCATCCTGCTTATCCAGCACGAAGGTACCGCGGTTCTGGCGCTTCATCTTGGACCGCTTGGCGGACAGCATGTGGCGCTTGAAGCCACCGCCTGCCTTGACCTTGCCGGTCGCGGTCAGACGGAAGCGCTTTTTCACGCTTGATTTCGTCTTCATCTTGGACATTTGGCCCTCCTATGGGGTCAACCCTTCCGCCTTGCACCCGTTGCCGGGGCCGCACCATGCGGTGGGAAGGGGGTTCCGGCCGGGCATGTCCATGGGGCCACGGCACGGGAGGCGGGGCTATAGCGCCCAGAAGTTTTCCACACAAGACCCGCCCCACAGAAACGGAGATTTCACCTTTATGGGTGTTTAATGGCCCCGTGATCACCCGGCGGTTTGGCCGCCCCTTGGATTCAGGACGAAGTCTCATGTCGCATTCGCAAGCGGATACAGTGCCGGACCCGGAAGTGCTCAGGGCCGCTATGGAGCCCCTTTTTGGCGATTTGCGCGCCTTTATGGACCGCCGCATCTCCGAAGTCAGCGCCGAGGTATCCGCCAGCGTGCAGCTTCTGGGCATGAGCGAAGAAAACCTGGCCAGCCAGATTTCCTCCGTTCACGAAAGAATCGCCGGCATGATTTCCGCGCCTCAGCCGGGCAATCGGACCTCCGGCCAGGAGCTTGAGGCGGTGGTCCAGGCGACCGAAGCCGCCGCGAATACCATTCTGGAAGCGGCCGAGGCCATTCAGGAATGGCTGGAAAAGGGCTCTGGCAGCCCGGATGCGCTGCCGGCCATCACCGAAAGGGTGAATGCGATCTTTGAGGCCTGTTCCTTCCAGGATTTGACTGGCCAGCGCATCCGCCGCGCCATTCGGGATTTGCAGCAGGTTGAATCCATCCTGGAGGATATCCTGCCCGAAAACACCCAGCCCGGGCCGAATGCCTCTAGGCCCAAGGTGGAACTGAAGGGTGTGGTGCAAACCGTGGCGGACCCGAAAAAGGCCGGCCCCGATTTGGCACAGGACGAGATTGACCGGCTGCTGAACGGGTAAATCTTTCCGGCACCCCATAAGCGGGTTCCGGTTCGCGCCCGGGCGGCCTATATCACGGCCCATGCTTTCCTTCCGCAAGATGCATGGGCTCGGCAATGATTTCGTGGTGCTGGATGGTCGCGCCGCACCGCTTGGCCTGACGCGCGCTGAGATTGTGGCGCTTGCGGATCGCCAGCGCGGCATTGGCTGCGACCAGTTGATCATTTTGGAGTCTCCGCCCGCGGGCGCCGATGTCTTCATGCGCATCCATAACCCGGATGGATCGGAAGCCGGCGCTTGCGGCAATGCCACGCGCTGCATCGCTTCCCTGATTGCCGCTGAAACCGGCAAGGCGCGGGTGGTGGTGCGGACCGTCTCGGGCGATCTGCCGAGCGAAAAAACCCAGAATGGGCTTTGGCAGGTGGATATGGGACCGGCACGACTCGGCTGGCGGGATGTGCCCCTGGCGCAGGAAGCGGATACGCTGCATCTGCCGCTTGCTTGCGGCCCAGTCGCGGACCCGGCCGCCTGTTCCATGGGCAATCCCCATGCGAATTTTTTCGTGCCCGATCTGGATGCGCTGCCGATCAGCGAAATCGGCCCGCGTCTTGAACGCGACCCGATTTTCCCGGACCGCGCCAATATCGGCTTTGTGCAGGTGATGTCGCCGGATCATCTGCGTCTGGTGGTCTGGGAACGGGGCGCGGGGCTGACGCTCGCCTGTGGGTCTGGCGCTTGTGCCGCCATGGTGAATGCGCATCGGCGCGGGCTGACTGGGCGCAAAGCGCGGATTTCCATGCCAGGCGGCGATCTGTTTATGGAATGGCGCCAGGATGGACATGTGCTGATGACCGGCCCCGTCGCCACTGCCTTCACCGGGCAGGTTGATCCCAAGGCATTTCTGGCATGAGCGCCACGGAAGCCCCTCGGCTGCTGAGTTTCGGCTGCCGGCTCAATACCTATGAGAGTGAGGCAATGCGCGACCTGGCCAGCAAGGCCGGCCAGGGCAATGCCATCATCGTCAATACCTGCGCGGTCACGGCGGAAGCGGAACGCCAGGCGCGGCAGGCGATCAGGAAGGCGCATCGCGACAATCCCGGCGCGCGCATCATTGTCACCGGCTGCGCGGCGCAAATCGCGCCCGATAAATGGGCTGTGCTGCCGGGGGTGGAACGCGTGATCGGCAATGCCGATAAGCTTAAGCCCGAAACCTGGGCGGCTTTGGATGCGCCGCCTACACCCGTGACGGATATCATGGCCGCACGCGAAACCGCGGCCCATTTGGTGACGGAATTCGCCGGGCGCGCGCGCGCTTTCGTGCAGGTGCAGCAGGGTTGCGATCATCGCTGCACCTTCTGCGTCATTCCCTTTGGGCGTGGGCCTTCGCGGTCTGTGCCGATTGGTGTGATTGTCGAACAGCTTCGTGCCCTGGTGGCGGCGGGGTATCGGGAAGCGGTGCTGACGGGCGTTGATGTCACCTCCTACGGGCCTGATTTGCCGGGCAACCCCACGCTTGGGCAAATGATCCGGCGCGTCTTGGCACTGGTTCCAGAATTGCCGCGGCTGCGCTTGTCATCGCTCGATCCCGTGGAAGTGGATGAAGACCTGTGGCGGCTGATTGCGGAAGAACCCCGCCTGATGCCGCATTTGCATCTTTCGCTTCAGCACGGGTCGGATTTGATCCTGAAGCGCATGAAGCGGCGGCATTTGCGTGCGGATGCAATAGCGCTGGCCGAAAAGGCGCGGCGGCTGCGGCACGATATCGTTTTCGGCGCTGATCTGATTGCGGGTTTCCCGACCGAAACCGAAGCGCAATTCCAGGAGAGCCTTGATCTTGTGAAGGATTGCGACCTCTCTTTCCTGCATATTTTCCCCTATTCGGAACGCCCAGGCACACCGGCGGCGCGCATGCCGCAAATTCCGGTGCCGGAACGTCGGGCCCGCGCGGCGCGGCTGCGCGAAGCCGGGGCAACGGCGGCGGCGCGCTATTTCGCGGGGCGCTTGGGGCAGGAGGAACAGGTTTTGTTGGAACATCCCGATCGCGGCCATACGGAATATTTCGCGCCGCTCCGCCTATTGGGCAGCACTGGGCAGCCAGGGGAAATCCGCCGCCTGCGCGTGATCGGTGCTGATGCCAATGGACTTGTGGCGGAAGCCGCCTGATGGCTCTCCGTGATTTCTTCGGCCGTTTGCGCGGCGGCAGCGCGCAGCAGCCAACGCCTGAAATCCCGATCCCCGGCCCGCCCGAGGTGCCGCCCACGGTGCCGGAAGCGCCCTTGGTTCCGGTTCCTGAAACCCCCGCGCCCGCGCCAGAACCCACGCCGGAAGTGCCACCCGCCGAAATCCCGCCGCCCAGCGCCGAAGCCCCCGCCAAAACCGGCTGGTTCGCGCGGTTAAAGGCAGGGCTGTCGCGTTCCACTGCCAAGCTCACGGAAAGCGTTGTCTCCCTGCTGCACAAAAGGCGGCTGGATGATGAGGCGCTGGAGGAATTGGAAGAAACCTTGATCACCGCTGATCTGGGTGTCGCGGCTTCGCGCCGGATTGTGGAAGGCTTCCGCCGCACGCGCTTCGGCAAAGAAGTGACCGATGAGGAAGTGAAGACAGCGCTGGCGGATGAAATCGCCACCATTCTAGAACCCGTGGCGCAGCCCATGGAAATCATCCCTGCCCGTGCGCCGCATGTGGTGCTGGTGGTGGGCGTGAATGGCACAGGCAAGACCACAACCATCGCCAAACTCGGCCGCCATTACGCCGAACAAGGACTGAAAATTGGCTTTGTCGCGGGCGATACTTTCCGCGCCGCGGCGGTGGAACAGTTACAGGTTTGGGCTGGGCGGACCGAAGCGCGCTTCTTCGCGCCCGCCAAACCAGGCGCCGATGCGGCGGGGCTTGCCTTTGATGCGCTGACCGCGGCGCGCGCTGATGGGCTTGATCTGTTGCTGGTGGATACAGCCGGGCGGCTGCACAATAAATCCGCGCTGATGGAGGAACTGCGCAAAATCATTCGCGTCATCAAACGCGTGGATGAAACGGCGCCGCATTCCGTACTTTTGGTGCTGGATGCCACCACCGGGCAGAATGCCGTGCAGCAAGTGAAGGTTTTCAAGGAAATGGTGGATGTCACCGGGCTTGCCGTGACCAAGCTGGATGGCTCGGCCAAGGGCGGCGTGGTGGTGGCGCTGGCGCAGGAATTCGGCCTGCCCGTTCATGTGGTGGGTGTCGGCGAAAAGGCCGAGGATTTGCGCCCCTTTGCGGCGCGCGATTTCGCGCGCGGGCTGATGGGGCTGGATTGAGGCGCAGCAATGCAGGAGCCCGCTTTTCAGGGCGCGCCCCTTTCACATACGCTACCTGATGCGCACCAAATCTTCGCTTGATGGTATTTTTTGAGCCGTGTTACCGGCGCCCGGAAGGCTTCAATCCACCTTGATATTGCCGTCACGGATCACGCGCGCCCATCTTTCACGATCAGTCGCGATGAAGTCACGGAAGGCTTGCTGGGTCATTGCCGCAGGCTCTGTCCCTTGTGACGCCAGCCGCGCGCGGAAGGCTTCCCGCGCAAGTGCCGCGTTCACTTCCCGGTGCAGCCGATCCACAATCGCGGCCGGTGTGCCGGCCGGCGCCATCAGCCCGTAAAAGCCAACACCTTCATAGCCTGCCACGCCGGATTCAGCGATGGTCGGTACATCCGGCAAGGCAGGATCGCGCCGCGCGGTGGTGACAGCAATGGCGCGCACGCGCCCGCCCTGGATATGCGGCAGCGCCGTCGGCGTGGTGTCGAACATCATGGAAAGCCGGCCGCCGATGGTATCCACCATGGCCGGACCCGTTCCACGATAGGGGATATGGGTGATGTCCACCCCAGTCATTTGCTTCAGCAATTCCATGAACAAATGCTGCGCGCTGCCCGTGCCGCTTGACCCGTAATTCAATTCGCCCGGCTTGGCGCGTGCCATGGCAAGCAATTCAGTCAAATTGCGCGCTGGCACGGATGGATGCACCACCAAAACGGATGCAACGGTGGACACCATCGCAACCGGCACCAGATCCTTCGCTGGATCATAGGCAAGACGCAATAGTGCTGGGTTGATCGCGAGCGGGCCGGTTGAACCCATCAGCAGCGTATAACCATCAGCTGCACTGCGCACGACCGCTTCCGTTCCCACGGAACCACCCGCGCCGGTGCGGTTTTCCACCACCACGGATTGCCGCAAGGCGGGCGTCAGTTCTTCGGCAATATTGCGCGCCAAAACATCCGCCGCACCGCCAGGCGGAAAGGGCGAAATCAGCCGAAGGCTTCGCGCAGGCCAGGCTTCCTGTGCGGAAGCGAGCGCTGGAAAGGCAAGAAGCCCGGCAAGGGCAGCGCGTCTTGTGGTCATGAGGTAATCCTTTAATGGCTTCGGCGCATTGGCGCTCAGCGCTTTGGGGCGAACCAACAAGGCTTGACGGCCCGCACCATACAACGAGACTAGCCGCAAAGCCCCCTTCAAGGAAGCCACGCATGTCCATGCCCCTGCTGTTCTCACCCATCACGCTGCGGTCCGTAACACTGCCCAATCGCGTGGCCCTTTCGCCGCTTTGCATGTATTCGGCCAAGGATGGGCTGGC
>CAMCEP010000188.1 GCA_945873675.1 Asaia bogorensis | reverse complement strand
AAAATGCGATGCGTGCGCGATGCACTCGCCGGCACGGTCATCCCAAGCTCACGCATCGCCTTCGCGGCGTCAGTCGCCAGAAACACCTGCTGCGCAACGGCCGCGTAATCCACATCCCCACGGATTTGTCCCCAGCGCTTCATTTGCGTCAGAATCCACACGGCCATGGAATGCCAGGGGAAGGGATCGAAATTGATCCGGTCCGGCACGCGCTGCACGCGGCCAAGCCCATCGGCGAAGGTGCCGGTCAGCACCTGTTCCACCACGGTGGGCGGCTGGTTCAGGTAATTCTGCCCAGAAATCGCCTGCGCCACTTCACGCCGGTTTTCAGCCTTGGAAGCATAGGCGGTTGCTTCAACAATGGAACGCATCAGGGCAGCAAAGGTATTGGGCGCTTCGGTCATCATGCCGCGCGGCACAGCAAAGGCGCAGCACGGGTGACCATCCCAGAATTCCTTGGTCAGCACATGAATAAAGCCAACGCCATCAAAGACAGCGCGCTGGTTGAAGGGATCGGGGCCCAGGAAGCCATCAATGTTATCGGCGCGCAGATTTGCGACCATTTCAGGCGGCGGAACCGAGCGGATTTGGATGTCGCGGTCAGGATCAAGCCCAGCTTCGGCGACATAGGCGCGCAGCAGATAATTGTGCATGGAAAAATCAAACGGCACGGCGAAGCGGAAGCCCTTCCAATCCTTGGGGTCACGCTTTTCCTTGTGCTTATTCGCAAGCGTAATCGCCTGGCCATTGGTGTTTTCAATCGCCGCCACCGCCCAGGGCACGGGCTGCGCCACGCCAACGCCAAGCGACATCGCCAGCGGCATGGGGGAGAGCATATGCGCCGCGTCATATTCGCGCGCGATGGATTTATCGCGGATCACGGCCCAGCCAGCGGTGCGGATCACCTCTACATTCAGGCCGTTGCGCCTATAGAAGCCCATGGGATCGGCCATGATGATGGGCGTCGCGCAGGTGATGGGGATGAAGCCGATTTTTAGGTCGCGCTTTTCTGGCGCGCCACCGCCCTGCGCCAAGGCCTCCCGCGCGCGGGCCAGCGGAAACACGCTATCCAGCGCCGCAAACAGCGTCCCCGCGCCAAGCGTATTGATCAGTGCGCGCCGAGTTGCGGCCTGCGGGAAGGCCGCGCGCAATACCGCTTCCTGAGCGACTTCCCCAAAAGCCCCGGTGCCATCGGCCGGCGCCGCTTCACAGGCGAAGCCCGTGTGCGTAGCGCCACAGCCGCAAGGGCTTGGGGCATTTGTGGAATTGCGGCGATGAAAGGCCATGAAGCATCTCCCGGTTCTTGTCAGCGCGACGCGATGACGTAGGGGAGATAGCAAGGCGCATGCCGCGTTTTTGGGCGGATGGGAGGGGCTTAGATGCGATTGCTGCCCATAAAGTAATCAAAAAGATTAAAACTTACGCAAATAAGGCCCGCCAAGCCGGGTAAAGGCTTGGCGGGGGTAGTCAAAGGCGCTCAAACCACCGGGCTTTTGCCGCCATCTACATTGATCGCCGTGCCGCTGATGAAGCCACCCTGTTCGCTCGCCAGCAGCAAAGCCATGGAAGCGAATTCCTCGGCCTTGCCGATGCGCCCAAGCGGTACAGCCTTGCCCTGTTCGGCCTTCCACTCATCCCAGGAGATGTTGCGCTGTTCGGCCGCATGCCGGCGCACCCATTGGTCGCTTTCGATAATGCCGACCAGCATGGCATTCACCAGCACATTATGGGGGGCGAATTCATTCGCCATGGCCTTGGTCAGCGCCATGCCGGCAGCACGCGACACGGAAGTGGGCGTGGACCCCCCAAGCGGTGCCTTGGCGCCGATATTCAGCACATTAATGATGCGCCCCCATTTGCGATCCCGCATGGCAGGCAGTGCGAGGCGGCAAAACCGGATGGCCGCGAAAAGCTTAAGGTCCAGATCATCCTGCCAAAGCGCATCGGATACCTCCAGGAACCCGCCGCGCTGCGATGTGCCGGCATTATTGATCAGGATATCCACCTGACCGAGCCCTTTCACCGCTGCCGCATAGGCGGCTTCGCAGCCCTCAGCGGAGCGGATATCGGCGGCGATAGCGACCACCTTGGCGCCCGGCGCGGCGGCGCGGATTTCGGCTTCAGCCTTCGCCAGGCTCTCTGCCCCGCGGGCGACAATGGCAACATGCCCGCCGGATTCAGCGAACATCTTCGCAATAGCAAGGCCCAGGCCCTTGGACCCGCCGGTGATCAGCGCCGCGCGCCCATTCAAAGTTATATTCATGGATCTCTCTCCCCCAATGAAGGCGCCCATCCTGCCGCAAGACGGCGAGGACGCAAACCGGAAGGGAAGGGGGGAAGCTGGGGCGACCAACGGGACTCGAACCCGCGACATCCAAGACCACAACCTGGCGCTCTACCAACTGAGCTATGGCCGCCATCAGCGGGGCTGAGATAGGCCCGCCCGCCCGGCTCAGTCAACCGCGAAGCCTTGGGTTGCGCGAGGGCAGCGCAAAATGACATGGTGAGGTCATGACCCAAGCTGCATCCACCCGCCCCCTTGCCTTGCCGATTGCACTCGTGATCGCTTGTGCCATTGGCGGCGCCATGCTCGCCATGGGGTTGCGCCAATCCTTCGGGCTATTCCTCGCCCCCATGACGGCCGAAAATGGCTGGGCGGCGCGGGATTTCGCCTTTGCCATCGGCCTGCAGGTGTTGATCAACGGGATCAGCCAGCCTTTCATGGGCCAGCTTGCGGATCGCTTCGGTGGCAGGCGCGTGGTGATGGGCGGCGCGGTGCTTTACTGCATCGCCATTCTGGGCATGGCGCTATCCGAATCCGTGCTGCCTTTCACCTTTTTTGCGGGCTTGATCCTGGGCATGGCGGTCTCAGCCGCTGGCATGCCGACCATCATCGCCAGCCTGACCCGCATGCTGCCACCGGAAATGCGCGGGCGTGCAACGGGGCTTGGCACGGCGGGGTCCTCGGCGGGGCAGTTTCTGGTGGTGCCGCTGGCGGGCTTCGCCATTCAGGGCTTTGGCTGGCAGGGCGCGCTATTCGCCATGGCGATTGCGGCCTTGTTCATGATCCCGCTTGCCCTCCCGCTGGCCGATAAGCAGCCGGCGCCCGCGCCTGGTGTGGCGGCGGATAATGAAACCGCCCGTTCCGCGATGGGCCGCGCTTTGCGCGACCCGAGCTTCTGGTATTTGTCCTCTGGCAATTTCGTCTGCGGCCTGCATGTTTCCTTCCTGACCGTGCATTTGCCTGGCTTTGTGCATAGCTGCGGCCTGCCGCTTTATGTTGGCGCTGGCGCCATTTCCATGATCGGGCTGTTCAATATCATTGGATCATTGGCTGCCGGCGAATTATCCCAGCGCTGGAAGCGCCGCGAATTGCTGGTGGGCATTTTTGCCGCGCGCGCCGTGCTGATGACAGTGTTTTTGCTGGCCGAAAAAACCTCACTGAATGTGATGATCTTCTCTGCCATCATGGGCCTGCTCTGGCTTTCCACCGTACCGCCAAGCTTGGCGCTTTGTGCGCGCAATTGGGGCTTGCGGTGGCTCGCGACAATTTTCGGCATGGTCTTTGTCAGCCATCAGATCGGCGGCTTCACCGGCGCCTTCTTGGGCGGGATTATTTTTGACCGCACGGGTTCTTATGATCTGATGTGGGTGATTGGCATTCTGGCCGCGGTCTTCGCTGCCGTGATCCATATGCCGTTGCGTGACGGGCCGCGCACCCAGCCCGCCACTGCCTGATTTCCATTCGAAAGGTTTTGTCATGCGCCTTGCCCTGATCCATGCGCTGCGCCATTCGCCGCCGCCAATAGAAGCCGCTTTCGCGCAGCTATGGCCCGGCCAGACGCTGATGAATTTGCTGGATGACAGTCTTTCCGCTGATCTGGCGCGGGAGGGCAAGCTTACGCCCCGCATGACCGAGCGCTTCCTTACCTTGGCGCGCTATGCCGCCGGCACCGGGGCGGATGGTATCCTGTTCACCTGTTCCGCCTTCGGCCCCTGCATTGAAGCCTGCGCGCAGGATCTGGCGCCGATGCCCGTGCTGAAACCGAATGAGGCGATGATCGAAGAAGCGATCACCAAGGGCAAGCGCATCGGGCTTTTGGTGACCTTCGCCGGCACGATCCCTTCCATGATCCCGGAATTCCCGCCGGGCATTACCGTGGTGCCGAAGCTGGCCGAAGGCGCGCTGGCCGCTTTGGATGCGGGCGATTTCGCAACGCATGATCGGCTGGCGGCGGAAGCTGCGCGGGATTTGGCGGATTGTGATGCCATCGCGCTTGGCCAATTCAGCCTGGCGCGCGCCAAGTCTTTGGTGGAACAGGCAACAGGCAAGCCCGTGCTGACCACGCCGGATAGTGCGGTCTTGAAGCTGAAGCGGTTGCTGGGCGGATAAGGCGTAAAGCGGTTGCCGTGCACATTTGTTCACAGCAACCGCTCTAAATCCTTGTTTGGTCGCATTTTCCGAGTCGCCAAGTGTTCCCACTTGGCTTGAAAATGCTCAAACCGGCAGGCTCGCCACCGCAATTAAGCCGCCCTCTGGCCGGTTCTGCAGCACCACATCGCCACCATGCCCGCGCAAAATATTGCGCGCGATAGTCAGCCCAAGCCCGGTGCCACCTGTTTCGCGATTGCGGCTGGCTTCCAGGCGGCGGAAGGGGGTGAACACCGCCTCCAGCTCCGTCTCCGGAATGCCGGGGCCTTCATCGGCGATCGTCAGGCGCACCAGACCCGCATCTTCCTGCGTGAGATGCAGGCGCGCCGCACCACCATAATTCAGTGCATTGGCCACCAGATTGGCGATGGCGCGTTTCAGCGCCAAGGGCTTGGCGCGGATGACAAGCTTTTCCGGCCCATCATAGCTTATCTTTTCCGCCTGATCGGGATGCGCATCACTCGCCTCATCAGCGACGGTACAGCACAGCGCCGCGATATCCATCTGTGTCGCGGGTTCAGTCGCGGTATCATCGCGCGCGAAGGCGAGTGTTGCGCCGATCATCGCTTCCATCTCATCCAAATCGGCCAGCATTTTGCGGCGCTGTTCATCTTCTTCCATGAATTCGGCGCGCAGTTTCAGGCGCGTGATCGGCGTGCGCAAATCATGGCCAATCGCCGCCAGCATTTGTGTGCGATCTGCCACAAAAAGCCTGATGCGCGCCGCCATTTCATTGAAGGCGCGGGCGGCGGTCGCAACCTCGGTCGGGCCGTCTTCGGGCAAGGGCGGCGCATTCACATCGCGCCCGAGCCTATTCGCCGCCTCCCCCAAAAGCCGTACCGGGCGCATGAGCCGCGCGACCGCCCACAGGATCAGTAAAATCGCTGCCAGCGTCATGCCTAGAAAGGCGGCCAGGAAAGTATCCGAATGCCATGGCCGCGGTGTGGGCAATGAAGCGCGCAGATTAAGCCAAGGCCCATCCGGCAGCCTGAGCGATGCGGCAAAACCAGCCGGCCCCAATTCTGCAATCCGGATTTCGCGCGGCCGCAGCCGAGGCGGCCCGGATGAGAGCAGATCAAGCCTGAATAGCCGCAGGATATGCGGGGAGACCGGCGGCGCGCCCACGCGTACAATCGGTGCCAAATCCAAATCCACCGTGAGCCCTTCGGGCAGGTCAAGATCAGCGATGATCTGCGCGCGCCGATCAGGCGCGGTCAGCACGGCGGCGCGCCAGGCACCCAAGCTGCGCCCCGCAATTTCGCGCGCCTGCACAAAACGCTGCAAATCCACACGATCCAGGGCATGAATGGTCAGACCCGCCGCTTGCACCAACATGAGTGCTACAATCAGCGCAACGGCAGTGCGGCCACCAAGGCTGCCAGGCCACCAGCGTCGCCGTGGTGGTGCGGCAACAGGGGCGGCTTCAGCCACGATCCACCGTGGTTGCCAGCAC
>CAMCEP010000187.1 GCA_945873675.1 Asaia bogorensis | reverse complement strand
TGTGTGCGGCTGAAACTGTTTGAAGCTTTGCACGAAGCCCCGGCGGAAGAACGCGCTTTGGCTGCGCGACTCGGGCTTTCGCCTGAAGCGATGAACCGGCTTTTAGTGGCGGCCGAGTCGCTCCGGCTGGTGCGCCGGCGGGCCGATGGCGCTTGGGCGCTTGGCGAATTGGGCGCAGCCATGATCGGCAATCCTGGCATCGCCGCCATGGTGGAACACCATGCCATGCTCTACACCGATCTGGCGGATCCGGTGGAATTGCTCCGCCGCGAAAGGGGCGGCACGGCCTTGGCGCAATACTGGGCCTATGCCGGCGCGGCGCAGCCAGGGGCGCTGCCGGGCGAAAAAGTATCCGATTACACGGCGCTGATGGCGGCCAGCCAGCCCATGGTGGCGCAGGAGGTTCTGGCGGCTTACCGCTTTGGCCAGCATCGGCGCTTGATGGATGTGGGCGGCGGCAGCGGCGCCTTCCTGACCGCCGTTGGCAAGGCAAACCCCGGGCTTGATCTGCTGCTGTTTGACCTGCCGGCGGTGGCTGAGCAGGGCCGGCAGCGCTTCGCCCGCGAAGGGCTTGCGGACCGTGCCATGGCGATGGGCGGGGATTTCTCCACCGATTCGCTGCCCTTGGGCGCAGACATTATCAGCCTAGTGCGGGTGCTGCACGATCATGATGATGATGTGGTGCAGGCCCTGCTGCGGCGCGTGCGCGCGGCCCTGCCAAAGGGCGGGCGGGTGCTGATTGCCGAACCCATGGCCGGTACTGCCGGCGCTGAGCCCATGGGCGGCGCCTATTTCGGCTTCTACCTGCTGGCCATGGGCCGCGGGCGCCCGCGCCGGCCGGATGAATTGGCCGCGATGCTGACCGCCGCCGGCTTCTCTGGCGCGCGCCTGCTGCCCACCGATACACCGCTGCTGACCCGCGTGATGCAAGCCGATGTCGCAGATTGAGGTGAATTGACTCTTTTATTGTCAATTATGCTTGACAGATACAAACGTCACATTAGAGTTACAAAACCCAAGGAGGAGTCCAAGAGTGGAAACACTCGCTATCCTGCTCAGCGCACCTGAACAGCTTTCGCTGTCGCGACTGAAATTGACGCCGCCCGGCGCGCAGGATGTTGTCGTGGACATTGATTGGAGCGGTATCAGTACTGGCACAGAACGTCTTCTCTGGTCTGGGCGGATGCCAAGCTTTCCCGGTATGGGTTATCCGCTGGTGCCTGGTTACGAATCCGTGGGCCGTGTGGTGCAGGCGGGCGCGGAAGCTGGCAGGCGCTTGGGTGAAGCTGTTTTCGTGCCTGGCGCACGGTGCTTTGGCGATATTCGCGGATTGTTTGGTGGCGCTGCCGCGCGGCTTGTTGTGGCCGGCGCGCGCGTAACACCGGTGGACCCTGCGCTTGGCGCGGACGCGGTGTTGTTGGCGCTGGCAGCGACGGCGCATCACGCCATCGTGCTGCCGCACGCCGCCATTCCGGAATTGATCATCGGCCATGGCGTCTTGGGGCGCCTGCTGGCGCGCATCGTTATCGCTGCCGGCCATCCCGCGCCCATGGTGTGGGAAAGCAACCCAGCGCGGCGCGACGGCGGCCAGGGTTATGTGGTCTGCGATCCGGCGGAAGATGCGCGGCGCGATTATCGCGCGATTTGTGATGTAAGCGGCGATTCCGCGCTGTTGGATACGCTGATTTCGCGGCTCGCGCCCGGTGGCGTGGTGACACTGGCTGGTTTTTACAGCGCACCGCTTTCCTTCACTTTCCCGCCGGCCTTCATGCGCGAAGCGCGTATCGCCATCGCCGCGGAATGGAAGCAGCCTGATCTGGATGCGGTGAATGCGTTGATATCGTCTGGCCGGCTTTCGCTGGCTGGGCTGATCACGCATCACGCCGCGGCTGATGACGCGCCCGAAGCCTATCGTCAGGCTTTCGAAGATCCCGCCTGCCTCAAAATGGTTCTGGACTGGAGAAACAAACAATGAATGCTGTCCCGGGGAAGCCAAACGTTCCATCCATTAGTGGTATGCATGATGCGCTGCGCGCAGAAGCATCGCTGGCGCCTGATCCGGTGCAGACCTCACCGGCTGCCAAGCAAACCCAGATCATCGCCATTTATGGCAAGGGTGGCATCGGCAAATCCTTCACGCTCGCGAATCTGAGCTACATGATGGCGCAGCAAGGCAAGCGCGTGTTGCTGATTGGCTGTGACCCGAAAAGCGACACGACGTCCTTGCTGTTTGGCGGGCGTTCCTGCCCAACCATCATTGAAACATCATCGAAGAAGAAAGCCGCCGGTGAGGCTGTTGCCATCGGCGATGTCTGCTTCAAGCGCGATGGCGTTTTCGCCATGGAATTGGGCGGCCCGGAAGTGGGCCGGGGCTGCGGCGGGCGCGGCATCATCCATGGCTTTGAGCTGCTGGAAAAGCTTGGCTTCCATCAATGGGATTTTGACTACGTGTTGCTGGACTTCCTGGGCGATGTGGTCTGCGGTGGCTTTGGTCTGCCGATCGCGCGTGACATGTGCCAGAAGGTGATTGTTGTCGGGTCCAATGACCTGCAATCGCTTTATGTCGCGAATAATGTGTGTTCCGCGGTGGAATATTTCCGCAAGCTTGGCGGGAATGTCGGTGTGGCCGGCATGGTCATCAACAAGGATGATGGCACGGGTGAAGCCCATGCCTTCGCCGCAGAAGCTGGTATTCCCGTGCTCGCCGCCATTCCGGCAGATGAGGATATCCGGCGCAAATCCGCGAATTACGAAATCATCGGCACGCCTGGTGGGCGTTGGGCTTCGGTGTTTGAGCAATTGGCGACTCAGGTGGCTGAAGCGCCGCCGCTGCGCCCGAAGCCTCTCACCCATGAAAATCTGCTTGGCCTGTTCAAGGGTGAAGCGGTGGGCCGTGGCGTGGTGTTGAACCCCGCAACCATGGAAGACATGTGCTCGGCTGAAGTGCTGAATAAGCCTTCGCTTGAAGTGGTTTATGAGGGCGTCTGAGGGAATGGACACGCTTCCCCCTTCTTCGCCGCCTGCTGCCGCTGAAGGCGCTGCCTGCCATGGTGGGCGGGAAACGCTGGAAGCTGCCGCGCGTGCTGCTGGCAAGTCCGACGTGATGGATAAGCTTGCTGCTGATTATCCGCGCGGGCCGCATGATCAGCCGCAATCCATGTGCCCGGCCTTTGGGTCTTTGCGCGTTGGCTTGCGCATGCGCCGCGTTGCGACGATCCTTTCCGGCAGCGCGTGTTGCGTCTATGGCCTGACCTTTACCAGCCATTTCTACGGTGCGCGCCGCACGGTGGGCTATGTGCCCTTCAATTCCGAAACGCTCGTCACCGGCAAGCTTTTCGAAGATATTCGCGACGCGGTCCATGATCTGGCGAAGCCAGAAGATTATGACGCGGTCATCGTGACTAATCTTTGCGTGCCCACGGCTTCCGGCGTGCCGCTCGATCTGCTGCCGAAGCAGATCAATGGCGTGCGCGTGATTGGCATAGATGTGCCAGGCTTTGGTGTGCCGACCCATGCGGAAGCCAAGGATGTGCTGGCCGGCGCCATGCTGCGCTATGCGCGCAATGAAGCCGAGGCTGGTCCGGTAGCCAGGCCGCGCAATCACGCCGAGGATCAACGCAGTATTGCGGTGATTGGTGAATTATTCCCCGCCGATCCGCCGGGCATTGGCGCGCTGATTCAGCCCATGGGGCTGACGCTTGCGCCGCAAACCCCGGCGCGTGAATGGCGCGATCTTTATGCGGCTTTGGATAGCGTGGCGGTGGCTGCGGTGCATCCCTTCTACACTGCCAGCATTCGTGAATTCCGCGCGGCTGGCCGCCCTGTAGTTGGCTCTGCGCCGGTTGGCGTGGAGGGCACCGATGCCTGGCTTTCGGCGATTGGCGCTGCGGCTGGTGTGAATCCCTCAGAAATCGAAGCCGCCAAGGCGCGCGCATTGCCTGCCATTCGCGCGGCGCTCGCGGGTAATCCGGTCAAGGCGCGCATTACGGTCTCCGGCTATGAAGGTTCCGAATTGCTGGTGGCGCGCTTGCTGATCGAAGCTGGCGCAGAAGTGCCCTACGTTGGTACCGCCGCCCCGCGCACGGAATGGAGTGCGGCGGATCGCGAGTGGCTCGAAGCCCATGGCTGCCATGTGCAGTATCGCGCGAGCCTGGAACAGGACATTGCCGCGATGAAGGAAGCGCGGCCTGATCTTGCCCTTGGCACGACGCCCTTGGTGCAGAAGGCCAAGGAAATGGGCACGCCCGCGCTTTACTTCACCAATATGATCTCTGCCCGGCCGCTATTTGGCCCTGCTGGTGCGGCTTCCATGGCGGGGATTGTGGCGGCGCAGACCAATGGGCGTGAACGTTTTTCGCGTATGGTTTCCTTCTTTGAAGGTGTCGGCACACCTGATGGCGCCGGTTATGGCTTCCGTGACAAGCCAAGCGATCCCCCTGGTTTTCGCGACCGTCAGCGCAAGCTGCGCGCCGCCAAGGCCAAGGCCGAAGAAGCGGTGGGGACCTGAGCATGCTTGTTCTCGATCATGATCGCGCCGGCGGCTACTGGGGGGCGATCTATGCTTTCTCGGCGGTGCGCGGCCTGCGTGTTGTGATTGATGGGCCGGTTGGTTGCGAAAACCTGCCCGTAACAGCCGTGCTGCATTACACTGATGCGCTACCGCCGCATGAATTGCCGATTGTGGTGACCGGTCTGGATGAGGATTCACTCTCCCAGAACGGCACGGAAGGCGCTATGCGGCGCGCCGCCGCCACGCAGGATGCTGAATTGCCCGCCGTGGTGGTGACGGGTTCAATCGCCGAAATGATCGGCGGTGGTGTGACGCCGCAGGGGAGCAACCTGCAGCGCTTCATCTGCCGCACGATTGATGAGGATCAGTGGCAGACCGCTGATCGTGCCATCATGTGGCTCTGGAGTGAATTTGGTTCGCGCGGCCGCAGGCCAAAGGCGCGTACGCGCAAGGAAGGCGAAAAGCCGCGCGTGAATATCATTGGCCCCATCTATGGCACTTTCAATATGCCATCCGACCTGGCTGAGATTCGCCGGCTGGTTGAAGGCATTGGCTGTGAGATCAATCTGGTCTTCCCGCTGGGTAGCCATGTGGAAGATATCGCGAAGTTACCCGATGCAGATGTGAATATCTGCATGTATCGCGAATTTGGTCGCAAGCTGTGTGAGGAACTGGAGCGGCCTTACCTGCAAGCGCCGATCGGGTTGTTTGCGACGACAAATTTCCTCCGCAAGCTTGGTGAATTGACCGGGCTTGATCCGGAACCCTTCATCGAACGCGAAAAGCACACCACGGTGAAGCCGCTTTGGGATTTATGGCGCAGCGTGACGCAGGATTTCTATGCCTCTGCATCCTTTGCGGTGGTAGCCACCGATACTTATGCGCGTGGCCTGCAGCGTTTTCTACATGATGAAATGGGCATTCCCTGCGCCTTCGCCTTTTCGCGCATGGCAGGGCAGAAGCCCGATAATGCAGCCGTGCGCGATGCCTTGCGCAAGACACCGCCCTTGGTGCTGTTCGGATCCTATAACGAACGCATGTATGCGGCGGAAATCAAAAGCCGCGCCATGTATATCCCAGCGAGTTTCCCAGGCGCCATCATCCGTCGCGCCACCGGCACGCCTTTCATGGGTTATGCTGGGGCAACCTACGTTATCCAGGAATATTGCAACGCCTTGTTTGATGCGTTGTTCCATATCCTGCCGCTTGGCACTGATCTTGATCGTGTCGAGCCAACCCCAGTACGCGCAGCGGAACCCTGGGATGCAGCGGCGGTCGCGCTATTGGATGAACGTGTGGAGCAGGAGCCCTTCCTGCTGCGTATTTCCGCGGCCAAGCGGCTGCGCGAACAGGTTGAACGCGCAGCGCGCGATGCGGCGGAGCCGCGCGTGACGGCTGA
>CAMCEP010000186.1 GCA_945873675.1 Asaia bogorensis | reverse complement strand
TCTTGGGGCGCTTTTGCTTGTACTCCTTGGGCTGTTGGCTTGGGCCAAGAACCCAACCAAGCCCAAAGGGCGCTTCTGGCCGCTGATCCTGGTGCTGGCTGCGATGGCGCTATTCGCCATTTCGCCGAATGTCTCCATTGCTGGTTTCAACTACACTATTGTCGAGTTACCGCAATGGATTCAGCGCTATGTGGATGCGCTGCGTGCTTCGGAACGCTTCATCTGGCCGCTTGGCTATACCGCGCTGACTGCGTCGATCTTTCTGCTGATCCGCTGGATCGGTGGGCGGCTTGCCGGCTTTATGCTGGCGGGGCTTGTCGTCATCCAGGTGCTGGACATGCGCCCTGGCTTTGCCCGGCTGCATCACTTTTTCCCGCCAACTGCCGCCACCGTGCCCTTGCGCCTTTCCGATCCCTTCTGGGCCGAGGCCGCGCGGCATTACACCCGCATCCGCATCATCCCCTCCGGCAATCAGGCCCCCTGGTGGGAGGAGATCGCGGTTTTTGCCGCCACCAAAGGGCTGCAGACTGATGCGGTCTACTTCGCGCGACTCGACCCGAAGCGGGTGGCGGCGCTGAACGCCAAGTTGGCGCGGCAATTGGCCGAGGGGGAATTTGAGCCCCAAACCCTTTATGTTTTGGCCGATGAAGGCGCGCTTGCCCTGGCTGGTGCCAGCCATCAGCCGGGCCGGGACCTGATTGGCGGCTTTAACGGGCTTTGGGTGCTGGCGCCCGGATGGTATGCCCGCAGGTAAGATGGCTATTTTCCAATAACTTAACCGGCGTTTTTCTCGTCTGTCCTGAAGCCGCGCCTACAGCGTCGCAAAATGTGCCGCGTTTGCCACAATCTGGCCGCAACCGCGGCTCAAATCCGCCCCCGTTGAGGACTTAAACCCTTAATCAATACCGGGAATCCGGTGCCCCCCAGTGAGAGGTTTCACCGCCTCTTTCTTCCAGGTTCGAAGGCTCAGGACACCATGTCCAGCGTACCCGTACAGACCATCCAGCAACCTACGACCCAGACCATTGGTTTGGAACGCGACCGCAAGGCGTTGTTCCCCATTGCCAAGCGCGCGCTTGATATGATCGGTGCAGGCATTGGCCTTGTGCTGCTGTCCCCCTTCTTCCTTATCGTGGCGTTGATGGTACGCGCCGATGGTGGCCCGGCCTTCTTTGCGCATCAGCGCGTGGGGCGCGGTGGCAAGCTTTTCGGCTGCCTCAAATTCCGCTCCATGGTGATTGATTCGCAAGCACGTCTTGAAACGCTGCTCGCCAATGATCCCGCGGCGCGTGCGGAATGGGAAGCGACCCGCAAGCTGAAGAATGACCCGCGCATCACGCGGATTGGCCGCTTTCTTCGCTCCACCAGCCTTGATGAATTGCCGCAGCTGATCAATGTGCTGCGCGGTGAAATGAGCCTGGTCGGCCCCCGCCCCGTTCAGGAAGCGGAGATTGATCGGTACTACGGTGCCTCAGCCGCGCATTACATGGCGGTACGCCCTGGCATTACCGGCCTTTGGCAGGTGAGCGGGCGGAGCGAAACGTCATACGAATCCCGCGTCGCGCTGGATGTTGCCTATGTGTCGCGCCCTTCCATGATTGCGGATTTGACCATTCTGTTGCGCACGCCAGTTGCGGTATTGTCGCGCCGCGGCGCGCATTGAAGGTGACGGCGCGCGGCAATCCTGCCGCGCCCTTCCTGTAAATCCCAGCGCGCAGCCGGCTGAAGGGTCTGCCAATGGCTGAGGCGCAAGAATCCACTTCCGCCGAACGCGCGGGCGGACGCAGGCTGGTTTCCGGCATTCTCTGGAATGGCCTTGGCCGCGGCCTGCCCCTACTACTCGCGCTTGTGATTACGCCCTTTCTGGTCGCCCAGCTGGGCGTGGAACGTTGGGGGCTTTTCACGCTTGCGCTGGCGCTAATTGGCATTTTTGGCGTTTTTGATCTCGGCCTTGGCATGGCACTGACGCGCGGTGTTTCGGAAAAGCTTGGCACGGGCGCGGTTGATGAAGCGCGTGCCATGATTGGGGCGACGCTTTTGGCGCTGCTTAGTGTATCTTCCATCATCGCGGCTGGGCTTTTCCTTACCGTGCCCTGGCTGGTCGGACGCTTCCTGAACGTGCCAGAAGGCTTGCGGCAGGAAGCCATCATCGCCTTTCAATTACTGGCAGCCGGCGCGCCTCTGGTGGTGCTGAATGCTGCTCTCTGGGGCGTGCTTTCCGCCTGGCAGCGCTTTCGGATCGCCAACCTGGTCAATATCCCGCTCAATACCTTTTATTATCTCGGCCCCTTGCTGATGCTGTTCGTTTGGAACAGCCTGGTTGGCGTGATGCTGGCGGTCATTTTGGTGCGGCTGTTCAGCGGCATTGCCTATGCCATCATCGCCCATCGCGATGTGCCGGGACTTGGATTGCGCGAGGCACGCTTTGCCCTGATGCGGCCATTGCTGCGCCAAGGTTTGTGGATGAGCCTTTCTGGCGCGCTGACGCAGCTATTGCTTTACGCTGATCGCTTCATCATTGGCGCCATGCTGACGCTTACTGCCGTGGCCTTTTACGCAACACCGCTTGATCTGATCATGCGGCTTTGGATTATTCCTGTTGCTGTAGCGCAGACCATGCTGCCGGCGATTGCTTCTTCCTTCCGGGAACTGCCCGACCATACCGCCCTGCTGATCAAGCGCGGGGCGCTGATTGTGATGCTGTTGAGCCTGCCGGCATCCCTGATTCTTATTCCAGGCGCGGAGCTTTTCCTCAGGCTTTGGTTGGGTACGGAATTCGCCCAGGGCGGCGGGCCGGTGCTGCGCATTCTGGGCTTTGGCATTTTCTTCTCCTGCCTCGCCTTCATCCCTGGTGTCTTGCTGGAAGCGATTGGTCGGCCGGATGTGACGGCCAAATTCTCCTTGGTGCTGGCAGCGATTTTCCTGCCGCTTAGCGCGGCACTTCTGCCCTGGCTTGGTATTGAAGGTGCTGCAATCGCTTGGGCGGCGCGCTGCGTGGTGGATTGCCTGGGGCGCTGTTGGTTCGCGGCGCGACTTTACCCTGCAGCGCGTGAAACCATGCGGGAATTGCTTTGGCCTATAGTGCCGGCGGCGCTTGGTTTGGCAGCGCTGGTGCCCTTGGGCGGCGGGCTGTGGCCAGTACTTTTGGCGGCGCTGGTTTTTGGCTTGGTTTTCGCCGCCGGTTGGTCCATTGCCGCGCCGCAGGACAAGGCCAGCGCTTTGGCGCTGATCCGCAGAAAGGGGCGCCGCAGCGCATGATGCCAATCGCCATCAATGGCCGCTTCCTGACGCAGGGCATGACCGGCGTGCAGCGTTTTGCGCGCGAAATCACTGCAGCAACGGATCGGCTGGCAGGGCATGATGCCTGGCCTGCAGCGCGGCTATTGATGCCAAGCAGCGTGGCGCAAAGCCCCTTTGCCTATTTGAAGGCAGAAGCCATTGGCCAGAAATCCGGCCAGCTTTGGGAACAATGGGAATTGCCCAAGGCAGCCACGGGTTCCTTCCTGATCAATCTTGGCAATACCGCGCCGCTGATGCTGGGCCGCGGCCAGGCGGTCGTGATTCATGATGCCGGCGTCTTTGACACGCCCGAGAGTTATTCCTTCGCATTCCGCACCTGGTATCGCTTTCTGCACAAGATGCTCGCGCGATCCGGTGCGCAATTGCTGACGGTTTCCGAATTTTCGCGCGGCCGCATTGCTTTGGCCCTTGGAGTGGCACCCGAAGCCATTGGCGTGCTGCCGGAAGGTGGCGATCACATGCTGCGCATCAGCGCGGATATCGGCGTTCTTGCGCGGCATGATTTGGTGGCGGGCCGCTATGCCCTCGTGGTCGGCAATCCGGCAGCACATAAAAACCTTGCGGCGCTGACCAGCGCTGCGACATTGCTCGGCGCTCGTGGCCTGACTTTAGCCGTGGCGGGTGCTGCCGACCCTGCCGTGTTTCGCGCCGGGGGCGGGCCTGCAGCCGATGCCGGGCGCATTCTGGGGCGCGTCAGTGATGCCGAATTGCGCGCGTTATACGAAAACGCACTCTGCCTGATTTTTCCATCGCGCTATGAAGGTTTTGGCCTGCCGCCTTTGGAAGCCATGACCTGCGGCTGCCCGCTTGTCGCCGCCCATGCCGGCGCGGTGCCGGAAGTATGCGGCGAAGCGGCACTTTGGTTTGACCCGCTGCGGCCTGAGACCTTGGCCGAAGCCCTGGAAAGGCTACTGGATGAAGAAGGCCTTGCCACCGGCATGCGGGATGCGGGGCTAAAGCGCGCCGCACTATATACTTGGGAAAAGGCAGCGCTTGCCTTGTTGTCTCTGATCCGAAAGAACGCGCCATGAAGATCGCGCTGGTGCATGAATGGCTGGATAGCTACGCGGGTTCGGAACGCGTGCTGGAACAGCTTCTGATGGAATGGCCGGAAGCGGATGTCTTCGCCGTCTGTGATTTCATGCCGGAAGCCGAACGCGGATTTTTGCAGGGCAAGCAAGTCACCACCAGCTTCATCCAACGCATGCCCTTTGCCCGCAAGCATTTCCGCAAATTCCTGGGCCTGATGCCACTGGCCATCGAACAGCTTGATCTTTCCGGTTACGATGTCGTGATTTCATCCTCCCACGCTGTCGCCAAAGGCGTGCTGACGGGGCCGGGGCAGCTTCATATTTCCTATGTGCATAGCCCCATGCGCTACGCCTGGGATTTGCAGCATCAATATCTGCGCGAAGCGGGCCTCACGCGCGGCCTGAAGGGCGCCTATACGCGCTGGCTTTTGCACCGCATGCGGCTTTGGGACCGGACGAGTTCGCTCAACCCCGATATCGTTCTCGCCAATTCAAGCTATATCGCGGAGCGTATTCAAAAGACCTGGCGGCGTGATGCGCAGGTTTTGCATCCGCCGGTGGATATCGAAAACTTCACGCCTGCGCAGAATAAGGGCGATTACTACCTGATCGCGTCGCGCATCGTACCCTATAAGCGGGTTGATCTGATTGCCGCTGCCTTCCGCGCCATGCCTAACCGCAAGCTGATGATTGTGGGTGATGGCCCCAATGAGGTCCAGGCGCGCGCCGCCGCCGGCGATGCGCCCAATATCACCTTCAAGGGACGCGTCGCGCGGACGGAGCTGATTGCGCTGACCCAAGGCGCCCGCGCGGCAGTTTTCGCCGCAGAAGAAGATTTCGGCATTGCAACAGTTGAAGCGCAAGCTTGCGGCACGCCGGTGGTTGCCTATGGTCGTGGCGGCGCGCGCGATATCGTGGTGGCGCCACCCGATACCCGCCCCACTGGCATTTTCTTTCAGGAACAAACCACCACAAGCCTGATCGCCGCTGTGGAGCGGTTTGAGGCCATGGCGCCCGCCATCACGCCCGAGGATTGCCGCGCCAATGCGGAACGCTTCAGCAACGCGCATTTTCGCCGCCGCTTCCGGCAGGTGGTGCATGACGCGCTTGGGATCGCCTCGACATGAGGTTCTCGCTCATTGTCGCAACGCTTGGCCGCAGCAGCGAAATCGGCGAATTGCTGGAAAGCCTGCTCGCGCAAGGGCGCGATGATTTTGAAGTGATCATCGTGGATCAGAATGCGGATGATCGGGTGGCGCCGGTTTTGGTACCTTATGAAGCGCGCCTGCGTATCACCCATCTGCGGTCGGCCATCCGCAACGCCAATCATGCACGCAATCTTGGGCTGCGTGCGGCACGCGGTAAGATCGTGACTTTCCCTGATGATGACTGCCTTTATCCAGCGGGCGTGCTGGCGCGTGTTGATGCCGCCTTTCTTGCGGTGCCATCGCTTGGCGTGCTGACGGGCCCGGCGGCATCGCCGGAAGGCGGGCTTGGTTCCGGGCGTTGGCGTGAGGCATCGGGCGCGATTGACGTGACCAATGTCTGGACCAGCGTGATTGAATTCAACCTGTTCCTGCC
>CAMCEP010000185.1 GCA_945873675.1 Asaia bogorensis | reverse complement strand
GCTTGCAAGCCAATCAGCGTCACCATGGGCAGCATGGCGTTGCGCAGCACATGGCGCACCATAACGCGCGTTTCATCCAAGCCCTTGGCGCGCGCTGTGCGCACAAAATCCAGCGTCAGCACTTCCAGCATGGAAGCGCGCATGATGCGAAGATAAATCGCCAGAAAGATCAGCCCGAGTGTGAGTGTGGGCAGCACCAGATGCGTGGCAATGTCACCAAGCCGCGCAAAGCCCGTAAGGCCCGCTGCCACATCCTCAAACCCGCCGGCGGGCAGCCATTGCAGATGAACGGAGAACAGCACAATCGCCATCAGCCCGAACCAGAAGGAAGGGGTGGCGTAGAAAATCAGCCCAAGCGTGGAAATTACCGTATCGGGCCAGCCATTCACGCGCTTGGCCGCAAT
Organism: Asaia bogorensis; assembly: GCA_945873675.1. GTDB lineage: Bacteria > Pseudomonadota > Alphaproteobacteria > Acetobacterales > Acetobacteraceae > Neoroseomonas > Neoroseomonas bogorensis_C. The sequence goes on along the minus strand of CAMCEP010000185.1, from coordinate 5,543 downwards.
GACCCCCAGCACCAGCCCCACTGAAAAGGCGAAGGAAAGCGCCGCTGTCATCAGCGCAAGCGTGGCGGGCAGGCGTTCGAAAATCACGGTCGCGACGGGCTTGCCGTAAATCGCCGAAAAGCCAAGATCGAAGCGGATCAACCGCCACACATAATTGCCAAGCTGCGCCGGGATGGAAAGATCAAGCCCGTAGAAGCGGCGCAGTTCTTCCGCCAGCTTCGCATCGCCACCACCACCCATCTGCGCAATCAGCGCATCCACAGTATCGCCCGGCGCCAATTGCAGCAGCAGAAACATGGCGGCCAGAATGATCAGCAGCGTCGGCAAGGACGCCGCCAATCTTCGGGCCGCGAGGCTCAATACCCGCATGAGAAATCAGGCGCTGATCAGGAAGCGAGCCAGAGATCGTGCCAGGATGAAGACGCCCAGCGCGGCGTATTGGAATGATTGCGCAAGCGCCGATTGATGACCGAGACAAAAATCTGTTCAATCGGCATCCAGAGCGGCAATTCCGTATTCGCCCGGCGGACGAAATCGCCATAAAGCGCCTTGCGCCGCGCGGGATCCAATTCAGTCGCGGCGGCGTCAATCAGCTGATCGGTTTCCGCATCGGTCCAACCCCATTGATTGGTCCAGGGCGCGCCCTTGTTCTGACCTGAACGATACCAGACCGTGGTGGAAACCGCAGGGTCGTTGCGATACTGGTGCCAGCCGGTCGCCAGATCGAAATTCCAGTCATTATAGACGGTCCGCAGGAACCCTGCCGCATCAAGCCGCACGATTTCAACGCGGATGCCGACCTCATTCAAAGATTGCTGGATGAAGGTGGACCATAGCGCGATATCCTCGCCCCAAGGCGCGGGATTGAGGCGCAGATTGAAGCGCACGCCACCTGCGCCGCGCCGATGCCCCGCTTCGTCCAGCATGCGGTTCGCCTGGGCGCGGTTGAACGGGTATTGCGGCATGTTCGCTGGATAGAAATCGGGCGAGGTCGTCGGGATCGGCCCCGTACCAACCTTGGCGAAGGGGCCCAAGAAGTTTTCGATGAAGAAGGGGATATCCAGCGCATGCGCAATGGCGCGGCGCACGCGGATATCGGCCAGGACCGGGTTGCGGAAATTGAATTCCAGCGTATTCGTGCGCGCATTGCCCTCATTGCCGCGCGTGGTCACTTCAAAGCGTGGGTCGCGCCCAAGCCGCGTGAAATCGGCGATGGAAAGTGCCGAGAAGGGGCTGAACAGCAATTGCCCGGATTCCATCTGCGCCGCTGCCGCTGAACGGTCCGACACCACGCGCCAGACCACGCGGTCCAGATAGGGCATGTTGTTGCGCCAGTAATTCGGATTGCGGTCGGCGATGATGAATTGCCCGCGTTCATACTGCACAAAGCGGAAGGGCCCAGTGCCCATCGGCGCGGTGTTCGCAGGATTCTGACGGATATCGGTGCCGTCATAAATATGCTTCGCGGAGATATAGCCAAGATCAGGCAGCGCGCGCAGCAAAAGGTTCAGCGGCATGGGCCGGCTGTAGCGGAAGATGGCAGTATGCGCGTCTGGCGTGTCCACCGCATCCAGGAACAATTGCAGCGTTGATCCGTAATTCAGGATCTTCTTCCACATCTCCATGGCGGTGAATTGCACATCAGCCGAGGTGAAGGGCCGCCCATCATGCCAGGTGACACCGCGGCGCAGCTTGAAGGTAATGGTCTTGCCATCCGGTGCCGCTTCCCAGGATTCCGCGAGGCAAGGGGCGGGATTGCCGGCGGCATCCAAATCCACCAGCGGTTCCTGAATTTTGCCACCCACGATGTAGACACCGGTGGAAGCCTGCAGGCTTGGGTTCAGGATGCGCTGTTCGGTCGGGAAATGCACCGTCATGATGCCCCCCCGGCGCGGTTGTTCCTGCGCGAAGGCGGCTTCCGGTGCGACGACATTGGCGGCCAAAGCGGCCGAAGTCAGCAGCAAGGCCCGGCGGTTCATTTCCATTGCAGTCACCCTTTCTTCCAATTTTCTGAAATAGAATTGCGGGCTGCGGGCGGGCGCGTCAATTGCTGGCGGAGAGCTGGGGGTTTTACCTCCCGATCAGAGCCCCGGCAGAAGAATTCATCCCCATCGCTTGCCGCGCGAAGAAATTCTTGAGCCGCGGCATGCGGTCCACCGCTCCAATGCCAAGCCGGCGCGCGATGCGGATGGGGGCAATATCATTGGCGAAAAGCCTCTCCAATACATGCGTGGCACCCAGCATCAGCAGGCTATCGGGCCTGCGCTTCGCCTGGTAGCGCGCCAGCAGCGCGGCACCACCCGGATCATCCCCGCGCGCCATGGCCTCAATCACCAGCGACGCCAGCGCATCAACATCGCGAAAGCCAAGATTGAGCCCCTGGCCGGCAATGGGGTGGATGCCATGCGCCGCATCACCCACCAGCGCCAAGCGCGTGTCCACGTAGCGCGCGGCATGCATGGCGGAAAGCGGATAGGACCAGCGGCGGCCAATCGGCTTCACCCAGCCCAAATGCCCGCCAAGGCGCCGGGCGATTTCCCGCCCGTAAGCGGCATCATCCATGGCGAGGCAACGCTCCGCAATCGCGGTCTTGTCGGTCCAGACAATGGCGCTGACATGCGGGTGGTCTGGCAGCGGCGGCATGGGCAATTGCGCGAAGGGGCCATGGGGCAGGAATTGCTCTAGCGCCATGTGCCGATGCGGCTTTTCATGCGCGATGGACCCGACAATGCCCATGCAGTGATAATCCAGCCGCGAAACCCGAATGCCGGCAGCGGCGCGGAGCGGGCTATTGCGCCCCTCGGCCCCCACCACCAATCGCGTGCGGAATTGCGCGCCCGATGAAAGGGTGATGGTCGCACCATCGGCTTCCCGCGTGACCTCGGCCTTGGCGGGCGCATGCACGGCAAGATTGGCCAATTTCGGCAAATGCGCGTTGAGCGCGATGCGAAGGGACCGCGCCTCCACCATCCAACCAAAGGGGTCTTCGCCAAGCGCCGCGTGATCAAAATGGAGTGAAAGCGGGGAGGGGGCCTCCCCCGGCCTGCCATCGGCCACGCGAATGCCAAGGATGGGGCAGGGTTCCACCGGCAGCCTTTCCCAAACGCCAGCCCCTTCCAGCAACCGTTTGGAGGTCAACGCAATGGCATAGGCGCGGCCATCAAAGGCCTGCATTTCCATGGGCGGCAAAGGGGCCGCGTCAACCACCGCGGTCTTGACCCCGGCGCCGGCCAGCCTGGCAGCCAAGGTGGCACCAACCGGCCCGGCGCCCACCACGCAAACATCTACATCCTGGAGAGCTTTCATAGGGCGCACTCTACCGGGGCTGAGGGGGGCGACCAAGCCTAAAAACAGCGCACGCAGTTATGCTCATAAAATATGCAAATGAATGAAATATGGGCGAATATCACGCGAGAATCGCCCAATCTTAGCGCATTTTTGGCCCCTCAGGCTGGCACGGGATTTGGAATGCTCTCCATGACGCGGGGGTCGGTTCCCGCCCAGAGAGAGGAACGGAAAGCGCAATGAAACTCGTTATGGCTGTCATCAAGCCCTTCAAGCTGGACGAAGTGCGAGAAGCGCTCACCCCGCTTGGCGTGCAGGGTCTGACGGTGACCGAAGTCAAGGGATTTGGCCGGCAGAAGGGCCAGACCGAAATCTACCGTGGCGCGGAATATCATGTGAGCTTCCTGCCCAAGGTGAAGATCGAAGTGGCCGTGCCGGCCGAAATGGTGGATGCGGTGGTGGAAGCCATCGCCAGCACCGCGCGCACCGGCAAGATTGGTGATGGCAAGATCTTCGTCATGGATGTGGAACGCGCTTTGCGCATCCGCACCGGCGAGACGGATGAATCCGCGCTGTGAGCCCGATTTCCGAAACAATGCAAAAGAAGGGACAACCCATGAGGTTCCTCGCTCGCTGCGGTATGGCCGCGGCTTTCCTTGCCATGGCCGCTGCGCCCGCCTTCGCCGGTGATGAGGCGAAGGTTGATACGGGTGATGCCGCCTGGATGCTGGTGAGCACTGCTTTGGTGCTGATGATGACGGTGCCGGGTGTGGCGCTGTTTTATGCCGGCATGGTGCGCAAGAAGAACGTTCTTGCCACCATGATGCAGTCCTTTTCCATCTGCGCGCTGGTTTCTGTGCTGTGGATGGTGGCCGGCTATAGCCTGGCCTTTGGTGAGGGCAATGCCTGGATCGGCGATTTCTCCCGCTTCTTCCTGGGTGGCCTGGCGGAGAATTGGGACAAGCCCTTTACCCTTGGTTCTGGTGACGCGGCGGTGGCCACTACCATTCCGGAATCGGTCTTCCTTATGTTCCAGATGACCTTCGCCATCATCACCGGAGCGCTAATTACGGGCGCGGTTGCGGATCGCATGAAGTTCTCCGCGCTCCTGGTGTTTATTGGGCTTTGGACGTTGTTGGTCTATTCACCCATCGCGCATTGGGTCTGGCATCCGAATGGTTGGATTTTTGAACTCGGCGCGCTGGATTTCGCGGGCGGCACCGTGGTCCATATCAATGCCGGCGTGGCGGGGCTTGTTGCCGCGATCGTGCTCGGCAAGCGCATCGGCTATGGGTCAGAAAATCTCTCGCCTTATAATCTGGGCTTTGCGGTGATTGGTGCCGCGCTGCTCTGGGTGGGTTGGTTTGGCTTCAATGCTGGGTCGGCACTTGGTTCTTCCGGCGGTCGCGCGGGCATGGCCATGCTGGTCACGCAAATCGCGGCGGCAGGGGCGGTGCTGTCCTGGCTGGCTGCCGAATGGATCGGCAAGGGCAAGCCTTCCGTGCTGGGCGCGATTTCCGGTGCGGTGGCGGGCTTGGTGGCCATCACGCCGGCTGCCGGCTTCGTGTTGCCTGGCAGCGCGCTCATCATCGGCCTGGTGGCTGGTGTGGCGGGCTATTGGGGCGCCACGGCGCTGAAGCGTGCGCTGAAATATGATGACAGCCTGGATGCCTTTGGTGTGCACGGCATTTGCGGCATTGTCGGTGCCTTGTTGGTGGGCTTCCTGGCCTATGGCCCGCTTTCGGCCACCACGGCGCTGCCGGAAGGTTCTTCGGGCGGGATGGAGCAATTCATCAAGCAGGTGATCGCAGTGGCGGCCACCATGGCCTATACGGCGGTCGCCACCTGGATCCTGCTCAAGATCACCGATGTCATCGTTGGCCTGCGCGTGACCGAAGAAGAAGAGCGCGAAGGACTGGATGTCGCGCTCCATGGTGAGCGTATCAATTAATCGCTGAAGCGCGATACCCAAACAGAAACCGCGCGGGATGCACCCCGCGCGGTTTTTTTGTTTGGAGCAGCGCGCCTGTCAGGCGCGTTCAATCAGTTCAATCTTGTAGCCATCCGGATCTTCAATGAAGGCGATCACGGTGGTGCCGAATTTCACCGGCCCCGGTTCGCGCGTGATCTTCACGCCAGCGGCGCGGAGCGTATCGCAGGTGGCCGTCACATTCGGCACGCCCACGGCCAAATGCCCGAAAGCTGAGCCGAGTTCGTATTTCTCGACCCCGTAATTATAGGTCAGCTCAATCACGCCA
>CAMCEP010000184.1 GCA_945873675.1 Asaia bogorensis | reverse complement strand
GAGGCATCGCTGCCGCGCTTTCAGCATCTGCACATGATCCATGGCGGCAAATGGTATGGGCTGCATATCGGCCCCTTCCGCACCCCGGCGCGGGAAGATGACCCACGGCATTTGCCGCCCAATTTCTATTATGAACAACAAGATATGGTGGCCGAACGCCAGCGCGGCAAAGCCTGGTCCTGGTCCGCCAGCCGGCCCAATTTCGTTTTGGATGTAGCCCCGGGGCGCGCGCGCAATATGGTGTCCACCCTTGGCGCCTATGCCGCGATTTGCCGCGAATTGGGGGTGCCTTTCGATTTTCCCGGCAGGCCCGGCGCCTTCACTGCTTTGCATGAGGTCTCGGATGCGAAATTGCTGGCCGAGGCCATTTTGTGGATGCTGGGCGAACCGCGCGCTGCCAATTGTGCTTTTAATGTCACGAATGGCGATGCCTTCCGCTGGTGCGACATGTGGCCCTATCTCGCCGGGCTGCTCGGCGTTGCGCCAGGCGGGGTAAGGACCCTTTCGATGGCGCGCTGGATGGCGGATAAAGCGCCGACCTGGGAGAGGATCCGCGCGCGCCACGGCCTCATTTTGCCAATTGAACAAGTGGCTAGCTGGGAATTTGCCGATTTCGCGCTGAACATGGATTACGATGTCCTGGCTTCCATGACCGCGGCGCGGCAGGCGGGCTTCACCGGCTTCAAGGATAGCTGGGCCATGTTCGCTGAACAGATTGAAGGTTATCGCGCTGCCCGGGTGCTGCCGCCGCGCTGAAAATAAATGGTGGTGCGGCCTCACCCTGCCTTGACCCTGCCACACCCCCCTGCAATACGCCCCTCGCCCAGGGCAAGCCTGGGCAGAGCATCGTCGGGCTAGACCGGCGAATTCCGCGACAAGAGGCCGAACCAAGCCATGCGCGATACGGGCGAATATCTTTTCACTTCGGAATCCGTTTCCGAAGGCCATCCGGACAAGGTGGCGGACCGCATTTCCGATACGGTGCTGGACGCATTCCTGACCGCTGATCCCTATGCCCGCGTCGCCTGCGAAACGCTGGTCACCACCAATCGCGTGGTGCTGGCGGGCGAAGTGCGCGGCCCCGCGGAAATCACACCGGAATATCTGATCCATCTCGCGCGGCTCGCCATTCGCGATATAGGCTATGAGCAGGAAGGCTTTCATTGGCAGCATGCCGATATCGCCTGCCATTTGCATGCCCAATCGGCGCATATTGCCCAGGGTGTGGACGCCGCCGGCAATAAGGATGAAGGCGCGGGCGACCAGGGCATCATGTTCGGTTATGCCTGCCGCGAAACGCCGGAATTGATGCCGGCGCCGCTCTATTATGCGCATGAAATCCTGCGTCGCGTGAACGAATTGCGCCACGCCAAGGACAAGGCAGCGGCTGGGCTGCTGCCAGATGCGAAAAGCCAGGTGACGCTCCGTTATGTGGATGGCAAGCCAGTGGGCGCCACTTCCATCGTTGTCTCCACACAGCATGAAGAAGCGCTGGAACAGGCTGAAATCAAGCGCATCCTGCGCCCGATTGTGGAAGCGGTGCTGCCCAAGGGCTGGATGTGCCCGGATAGCGAATTCTACGTGAACCCCACGGGCAAATTCGTGATCGGCGGCCCCGATGGCGATTGCGGCCTGACCGGGCGCAAGATCATTGTGGATACTTACGGCGGTGCGGCGCCGCATGGCGGTGGCGCATTCTCTGGCAAGGATCCGACCAAGGTGGACCGTTCCGCTGCCTATGCCGCGCGCTATGTGGCGAAGAATGTCGTGGCGTCTGGCCTTGCGGATAAATGCACCATTCAGGTCAGCTATGCGATCGGTGTTTCCAAGCCGCTATCGGTCTATTTCGACCTGCATGGCACGGGCAAGGATGTGGATGAGGCGAAGTTGGCGAAGGTGATTGACGGCATGGTCAATCTCTCCCCGCGCGGCATTCGTGAACATCTGAAGCTGAACCGCCCGATCTATGTGCCGACCAGCGCCTATGGCCATTTCGGCCGCGTGCCGGATGCGGCGAAGGGCACCTTCACCTGGGAAATGACCGATCTGGCGGATGAGCTGCGGCGCGCTTTCGGGCGTTGAAGCGCTGATAGGATAATCTTTGGGGGCGGTGGGTGTGAGCCTGCCGCCCTTTGCTTTTCAGGACTGCGCATGACCGCTGATCGCCCCCCGCTGGCTGATGGTGTCCCGGACCGCCTCTATGGCCGGCGCCGAGGCCACCCCTTGCGCCCGCGCCAGCAGCGCTTGCTCGATGAAACCCTGCCGCGCCTTCGGCTAACCCAAGCGCAAGCGGCCGATCCACGCGCGGCCTTCGGCATGGGCGATGTGCCGCTTTGGTTGGAAGTGGGCTTTGGGGGCGGTGAACACACGTTAGATCAAATCGCGGCGCATCCTGAGGTCGCCTATATAGCCTCGGAAGTATTCGAGAACGGGCTTTGCGCTTTGCTCACGCGCCTGGTGCCGGAAGAGGCGGAGGCAACCGGCGCGCTGCCGCGTAATCTCAGGCTTTGGCCGCAGGATGCGCGGCATTTGCTGCGCGCTTTGCCGGAAGGCAGTTTGGATCGCCTATTTCTGATGTTCCCCGACCCCTGGCCCAAGGCGCGGCACGCCAAAAGGCGCTTTGTGCATCCGGAATTGCTGCCCATGGTGGCGCGCGCCATGAAGCCGGGCGGGGTTTGGCGCATTGCGTCTGATGATCCGACCTATCAGGCATGGGTGCGGGAATGCATGGGCGCGCAGGAATTTTACAGCCTTGGCAGCCTGGTGGAAGCGCGGCCTGCCGGCTGGCCGCCGACGCGCTATGAGGCCAAGGCGCTCCGCGAAGGGCGCCAACCGCTTTATTGGGAATGGATCAGGCGCTGAGTTTATTTAAGCGACTGATTCACGGCTTCGGCGATGCCGCCTCCGCCGATCAGGCGCTGATTTGAGCGACTGATTCACGGCTTCGGCGATACCGCCTCCGCCGACCAGGCGCTGTTTATCTACCGCGCCACATAAGCCGCAAAATCGGCAAGCCCTTCCGATGATGATGGATCGCCATGGCGCCATGGCCAAGCGCCAGCACAATCAAGGCCCGAGCCGCTCCCTGATGCAAAGGCCGTAGCACCTCATACAGCGCCTGATCCGGCGGGAAGGGGTGCGGAATGGGCAGGATCAGGAAGAACACTGTCTCCACCGCCACGGGCGCTGCCGCCGCGCTCAAGAAACCCAGCACCGGCACGGCGATCAGCAGCGCATAAAGTGCACCTTGGCCCAACCGCGCCGCGCCTTGCTGCCAGGCAGGCAGCGTGACAGGTGCGGGGCGACCACGCCGCGCCAAAAGCCAAAGCCGCCAGGCCCATAGCGGGATCAGCAGTAAACCAAGGCTTTTGTGCAGCTGATAGGTCAGGATTTTCGCGAAAAGTGCTGAGAGCGGCAGCGCCACCATCACCAGCGCCAGCACGAAGTTCACGAATACAATACCTGCCATGGCCCAATGCAGGCGCCGCTGCGCCACCGACCATGCCGCCTGCATTGGCCTATCCGATCACCAGGCTGACCGATACCGCCAATTGCACCCGATCCGCGGTTGCCAACATATCGGCTGTCATGCCGAAGGCCGTGCGGCTGATCTCGCCACGCGCCGTGCACTCCACAATCTCCGCGCCTGTCGCGGCATCGCGCCGCCGGCCGGAAAGCCGGGCCTGCATGGTTATAGGCTGGGTCACGCCGCGCATTTCCAAGGGGCCGGCGAGTTCAAAGGCCTCAATCCGCCCACCCGGCTTGGCGCGGCCAGAAAATCGCGCAATGGGCCAGCGCTCCGCATCAAAATAAGCGGGTGAACGCAGCAAATCTGCTGCCCCCGGATAGGCATGGGCGATGGAAGCGGTTTCCACCTGCACCGCAACACGCGCTGTCTCGAGCCTTTCGGGGTCCAGGATCAATTCACAGGCGAAGCGCGAAAACTGCCCGGTCGAGGTCAGCACCAGCAAATGCCGCGCGATGAATTCGAGCCTTCCTTGGGTGTGATCAAAGCGAAAAACGCGCGCTGCCTGGGCCGGCGCGGCGGCAAAGCCAACCAGCGGCAGAACAGCGCCCACAAAGGCGCGACGGGGGATCAGCGAGGGTTTGGACTTCACCAGCATGTGTCCTGATGCTAAACGCGATATGGCAAGCGCTCCATCCTTTTCTCAGGCCTTGCCTTTTGATCGCCTCGGCGCTAAATAAAACGAATTCACACCATCCGAGCTTACGGGGGGTGGCCTTGAAAGAGGCCGCCTTTTTTGTTTTTGCAGCCTGATCTGCCACATCATGAAGGGCTTGAAGCCCGCATCGCGGAAGCGATCCTGCCAAGCTTGACGCAGCTGGGCTATGAACTTGTGCGCGTGCAGGTTTCCGGCAAGGAACGCCCCGTGGTGCAGATCATGGCGGACCGCGTGGATGAAGCGCCCTTCACTGTGGAAGATTGCGAAGCGATCAGCCATGCCGTGGGCGCGGTGCTGGATGTCGCGGACCCAATCCGCGGGGAGTGGATGCTGGAAGTCTCCTCCGCCGGGATTGATCGCCCGCTGACGCGCACCAAGGATTGGAACCGCTTCGCCGGCCATGTGGCAACGGTGGAGCTTTCGATCCCGCTTGATGGCCGTAAGCGTTTCCGTGGCACAGCGCTTGGTGCTGATGACCAGGAAGCGCGGCTCAAGCTTGATGATGGTACTGAATTGGCGCTGCCGCGCGGCAATATCCGCCGCGCCAAGCTGGTGCTGACCGATGAATTGATCGCGGCGACGGCGAAAGCCGCTGACCCAACCACGATGACCCATTAAGGAGAATGCGCCATGGCCATTGACATCGCCATTGCCCGTCCGGAATTGCTGCAAGTGGCCGAAGCCGTCGCGCGCGAAAAAATGATCGAGCGTGAGGAAGTGCTGGAAGCCATGGAACAGGCGATCCAGAAGGCTGGCCGCGCCAAATACGGGCTTGAGAAGGATATCCGCGCCACCATTGACCGCAAGGATGGCCGCGTGAAGCTGGAACGCTTTACTGAAGTTGTGGAAGCCGAACCGGTTGAAAGCGAAGCGACGCAAATCCCCTTGCGTATTGCGCAAAAGATCAAGCCCGGCATTCAGCTTGGCGAATTCATCGTGGACCCGCTGCCACCGATTGATTTTGGCCGCATCGCCGCGCAAACCGCGAAGCAGGTGATTGTCCAGCGCGTGCGTGAAGTGGAACGCCGCAAGCAATTCGAAGAATACAAGGACCGCGTTGGTGAAATCATCAATGGCACGGTCAAGCGCACTGAATACGGCAATCTGATGGTGGATCTGGGCCGCGCCGAAGCCCTGCTGCGGCGCGATGAAACCATCCCCCGCGAAGCCTTCCGCAATGGCGATCGCGTGCGCGCCTATATTTATGATGTGCGCGAAGAACCGCGCGGGCCGCAGATTTTCCTCTCCCGCACCCATCCTGGTTTTCTGGCGAAGCTGTTCGCGCAGGAAGTGCCGGAGATTTATGATGGCATCATCGAAATCAAGGCCGTGGCGCGTGACCCTGGGAGCCGCGCCAAGATGGCGGTGATCAGCCGTGACAGTTCCATTGACCCGGTCGGCGCTTGCGTTGGTATGCGCGGTTCGCGCGTGCAGGCAGTGGTTGCTGAATTGCAGGGTGAGAAGATTGATATCATCCCCTGGTCGCCCGATCAGCCTACCTTCATCGTGAATGCGCTTGCACCTGCTGAAGTCAGCAAGGTGGTGCTGGATGATGAAGGCCGCCGTGTGGAAGTGGTGGTGCCGGATGATCAGCTGAGCTTGGCCATTGGCCGGCGCGGGCAGAATGTGCGGCTTGCCTCTCAGCTCACGCGCTATGATGTGGATATTCTGACGGAAGCTGAGGAAAGCGAACGCCGCCAGGAAGAATTCCGCCGCCGTACCGGGCTTTTTGTGGAAGCGCTGGATGTGGATGATGTGATCGCAGGGCTGCTGGTGCAGGAAGGCTTCGGTTCCATC
>CAMCEP010000183.1 GCA_945873675.1 Asaia bogorensis | reverse complement strand
GCCTATGCGCAAAAGCACGCGCTGCGTTTCGGGTTCTGTCTGGTGATCATGCTGAGCATCGCCTTCATTGATATCAGGATCATCCTGCGCTTCGCCTGGGTGGGTTATGCCTTGGCGCTTGGCTTGCTGGTGCTGGTGCTGTTTCATGGCAATGTCGGCAAGGGCGCGCAGCGTTGGATTGATCTCGGCCCGGTGCAATTGCAGCCATCTGAACTCATGAAAATCATGCTGGCGCTGGGCTTGGCGGCCTGGTTTCATCGCGCATCCTGGGAACGCATGGGCAATCCGCTTTTCCTGATCCCACCGGCGCTGATGGTATTGGTGCCGGTAGGTTTGATCCTGAAGCAACCCAATCTGGGCACGGCGCTGATCACCGCCATGGTCGGCGCCGCCGTGTTTTGGGCGGCGGGCATGCGCTGGTGGAAATTCGCGCTGATGGCAGGCGCCACCGCCATCGCCGCCCCCATCGCCTATGATCATTTGCGCGATTATCAGCGCGCGCGCATCACGACTTTCCTTGATCCGGAAAGCGATCCGCTCGGCGCGGGCTATAACATCATCCAATCCAAAATCGCGCTGGGGTCGGGTGGGATGTGGGGCAAGGGCTTCCTGCAAGGCACGCAGGGGCATTTGAACTTCCTGCCGGAAAAGCAGACGGATTTCATCTTCACCCTGATCGCCGAGGAATTCGGCTTCACCGGTGCCATCGCCACCTTGTTCATGCTGCTGGCGGTGGTTGTGTTCTGCTACATCGTCGCCTTCCGGTCGCGCCATCAATTTGGCCGGCTGCTGGCCATTGGGCTTGGCACCAATTTCTTCCTGTATGTCTTTGTGAATGTCGCCATGGTCACCGGCGCCATTCCGGTGGGCGGCGTGCCGCTGCCGCTCATCAGCCATGGCGGTTCGGCCATGCTGACGGTGATGATTGGCTTCGGCCTTTTGCTTTCAGCCTATGTGCATCGAGACGCCGAATTGGGGCCCATGCGTGAATAGCGCGCGGCTGATGCTGGCTTGGGTGTTGTTTGGGCTCGCCGTTGGCATAGTGCTGCAAATTTCGGGTTATCCCACCTATGCCACTATTGCCTGGGCAGCGGCTTCCCTGCCTGTCGCGCTGCATGTGGCGATTGGCGTGGTCCGCTCCCTTTTGGGTGGGCGGCTTGGCGTGGATGTCATTGCGCTTTTCTCCATCCTGGGCGCGCTGGCGCTGGATGAAGGCGCTGCCGCCGCGGTGATTGCGCTGATGGTGGCAGGTGGCGAGGCTTTGGAATCCTGGGCCGAGGGCCGCGCGAAAGGGGCGCTGACCGAACTTCTGGCCCGCGCCCCGCGCGGTGCGGCGCGCATCAGCAATGGCGAAATCAGCGAAATCACGCTGGATGCCATCGCGCCCGATGATCTGCTACTGGTCCGCCCCGGAGAAACCGTGCCCGCCGATGGCACGTTGGAAGATGCCGGCGCGACGCTTGATGAAAGCATGCTGACCGGCGAACCGCTGCCCGTTTCGCTGAACCAGGGGGCAAGGCTGCGCAGCGGCGCTGTCAATGCCGGCGGCGCCTTTCGCATGCGCGTGAGTGCGGGGGCAGCGGGCAGTACCTATGCCGCCATCATCCGCCTGACCCAAGCCGCATCACAATCCCGAGCACCACTGGTGAGGCTTGCGGATCAATGGGCCATTGCTTTCATCATCCTGACCTGCTGCCTGGCCGGCGCGGCCTGGCTGATCTCCGGCGACCCACGCCGCGCGCTGGCGGTGCTGGTGGTGGCCACCCCCTGCCCGCTTATTCTAGCCGCCCCCATTGCGCTGATCGCCGGCATTGGCCGTGCGGCACGGCGCGGCATTGTGGTGAAGGGCGGCGCGGCACTCGAACGGCTGGCCCGCATCCAAACCGTGATTTTCGACAAGACCGGCACGCTGACGCCTGGCCGGCCTCGGCTTGCAGGGATTGAGGCTGATCCCGCCCTTGGCCGTGATGCGGCGCTGCGGCTGGCCGCCGCCTTGGCGCAGGCTTCCACCCACCCGGTTTCCGTCGCCCTGGTCGCCGCTGCCCGCGCGCGCGGCTTTGATCTGCCCGTGCCCGAAAGCGTTGAGGAAACCCCAGGCGGCGGGCTTTCCGGCCTTGTGGATGGCAAGGTGCTGACGCTTGGCAGTGAGGGCTTTCTGATCGGCCAAGGCATAGGCCCGGAAGACGGGCTTTTCGCCGCAGCCCTGGTGAGTGCCGCCGGTTCGGTCGGCTGGTTGGCCGTGGAAGGGCGCGCGGCGGCGGCTTTCATCATGGCGGATGGGCTGCGCGAAGAAGCGCCGCGCGCCGTGCGGGCACTGCGCCAGCTCGGCATTCGCCGCATTTTGATGGTGACGGGGGACCGCGCCGCCGCTGCCACACCCATCGCCGCTGCATTGCGTTTGGATGCTATGCTTGCGGACCGAGACCCGGAAGGGAAGCTGGCGGCGCTCCGCGCCGAGGCCGGGAACGGGCCGGTTGCCATGGTGGGCGATGGCGTGAATGACGCGCCGGTGCTGGCCGCCGCTGATGTCGGCATTGCCATGGGCGCGCATGGCACAGCGGCGGCGGCTGAAGCGGGTGATGTTGTGCTGCTCGCGGATCGGCTGGACCGCGCGGCGGAAGCGATTGCCATTGCGCGCCGCGCGCGCCGCATTGCGCTGCAGGCCATTCTGCTGGGCATGGGGTTGTCGCTGATCGCCATGGTGGCGGCGGCTTTGGGCTGGCTGAGCCCGCTCGCCGGCGCGCTATTGCAGGAAGCGATTGATGTCGCCGCCATTCTCTATGCACTCCGCGCCCTGCTGCCCGGCAATGATGGCGCCGCGGCGCGGCTTTCGGGTCAGGCAGGGCTTTCGGACCGCGTCGCCGAACATGCGGGCTTGCGTGATTTGGCGGAGGCGTTGCGCGGCGCCGGTGAGACGCTGCATGAAGGCCCTGTGCAGCTCGCCGAATTGCGCGCGCTTGAACGGCGGCTTCGTGATGAATTGCTACCGCATCAGGCCGCTGAGGAAAGCGCGCTTTACCCCGAAGCCGCCGCGCGGCTTGGTGGGCAGGACCCGCTTGGTGTCTTGCTGCGCATGCATACCGAAATCGAGGGGTTGGCGGATCGGTTTTCCAGCCTGCTTCCTTTGGCTGAAGCGCCGGGGGGCTTCGCCGAAGTGGCGCCGGCGCTCAGGCGCACCCTATTCGCGCTGGAAGCGCTGCTGGCGCTGCATCTGACCGCAGAGGAGGAAGCCTTGGCCGGCCTGACAGGACCAGAGGAGGCAGCGCATGCTTCCCCTCGCTAAACCTATCGTTTCTGGGCTAAAGCAATCCCTGAGATGAACACGCAGCCCCCCGAATCAGAAGCGCCGAGCCGCGACGGGCTTTGGCCCATGCCGCCCGGCCCGGCGCATGAGGAACGCCATTTCACGCAGAATGAGGTGGTGCGTGATCTGGTGATCGGCACTGCCGATGGCCTGACCGTGCCTTTTGCGCTGGCGGCGGCCTTGTCAGGTGCGGTCGCGGCCAATCCGCTGATTGTCACGGCGGGTCTTGCGGAAATAGCGGCAGGCTGTGTTGCGATGGGGCTTGGCGGGTATCTGGCCGCGCGCACGGAGGCCGAGCATTTCACCGCCGAACGCCGGCGCGAAGAAGAAGAAACCGAAATCTACCCGGATCGCGAACGCTGGGAAGTGGCGGCGATCCTGCACCGTTATGGCGTGCGCGGTGATGCTTTGCGCATGGCGGTGGATAGCATCTGCGCCGATAAGCGGCGCTGGGTGGATTTCATGATGCGCTTCGAATTGGATTTGAAGGAACCGCAGCCCGATCGCGCCGTTCGCTCTGCAATCGCAATTGGCGGCGCCTATGTGGTGGGCGGGTTATTGCCGCTTTCGCCGTATATACTGCTGGACAGTACTCAACAGGCTTTGGTGATTTCCGCCTGCATTACCGGCGCAGCGCTGGCCGGCTTTGGTTGGCTGAAAGCGAAAGCGACCGGCCTGCCTGCGGGGCGCGGTGCGGCGCAGACGCTGTTGATCGGCGGGCTGGCCGCTGGTGTTGCCTATATGGTGGCGAAGCTGGTGGGCGGGTGAGCATTCCCAGCCAAGTGGAATCACTCGGCTGGACATGCGATGAAGCGAAATTTCAGAGCCTATCTACCACCCAAAAGCGTGCTGGAGATGCTCTATCCCCCTGGGTCATAGCGCCCAATTGGCGCGCGCCACAACGGCTTCGAACATAAACTGGCGGTGGGCTTTGGCTTACCCCGGCATGGTTATTGCTGCCATTGGCTGCCCGGGTTAATGCTGTAGTCGTCTGTCCGGGCACCACCTTGTTGCCCTTTGAAAATGGAGCCGCTTGATGACCTTTGCCCCCCCTCGTCGCCTATTGCTGCAATCTGCGGTCGGGCTGCTGGCCGCGCCCGCCGTCGTGCGCGCGCAACCCCGCGAAATCTTTGTGGGCGGTCCGGCTTCTCCGGGGCTCACGGATATTCTGTTTCCGGCCATTGAACGCAAGCACGGCTTCAAGATCCTGTTTGAAGGCACGAATAGCCTGATCAATCTTGAGAAAATGCGCTCCAACCGCGCACGCCCCACCATGACGGTCACCATGATGGATGACCCGGTGCTGATCCTGGCGGAGCGTGAGGGGCTGATTACCACGCTGAAGGGCACCGATATCCCGAACCTGGCCGATGTGCAGCCCGAAGCGCGCCCGCGCGATGCCATGTGGACGAATTGGTGCTTCCCGGCGGCCTCCATCTCCTACAATACGCGCAATGTCCGCACCGCCCCCACCAGCTATGCCGATTGCTGGGATCGGAAATATCGCGACAAGATTATCGTCATTTCCATGCGCATTACGCAGGCAGTTGTGCCTCTTTTGGCAGCAACTCAGCTTGCCACCGGCAAGCCGCTCAGTGAATGCCTGAAGCTGGCTGATGAAGGATTCGGCAAGCTGCGCGAATTGAAGCCGAATATCCTGCAAATCACTACTAATCCGCCCCAGGCGCAGCAGCTTCATGAAAGTGGAGAGGTGGATCTTTTTCTCTCTCCCGATAGCCGCACAACGCTGTTCCGGAAAAGCCAGCGCGCCCCGGTTGACTTGGCCTACCCGAAGGAGGGCACGGTTGCGATGCCGGCCGGTGTTGCGCTGGTGAAGGGCGGGCCTAATCCGGAACTCGGTATGAAGTTCATTGATGAATTGCTGAACCCGGAAACCCAGGCGCTAATCGGGCGCACCTTCTTCAGCAAGCCCACCAATACCAAAACCGTGATGCCAAGCGAATTGAACCTGCCGCCGCTGGTGGTGTTGGATTGGGAATATTTCGCGGATAATCGCAACCGCTGGATTGAACGCTTCGAACGCGAAATCGCTGCCAGGTAAATCAGAGGCATCATGCAATCCGACTATTTGGTGGTAAGCGGCGCCGATAAGCGTTTCGGCGCCGCTACAGTGCTACGTGACCTGAGCCTTTCCGTGGCGCAGGGCGAATTCGTTTCACTTCTTGGCCCTTCCGGTTGTGGCAAGACAACGCTGTTGCGCTGCATTGCCGGCTTGCTGCACCCTGATCGCGGACAAATCACGGTAGGCGGGCGCGATATCACGGCGCTGGCCGCGCATCAGCGCAATGTGGGCGTGGTTTTCCAGAACTACGCGCTGTTTCCGCATCTGACGGTTGCGGAGAATATTGCCTTTGGGCTGCGCGCCCGCGGCATTTCGAAGGCCGAAGCCGGGCCGCGCGTGGCGGAAGCCTTGGCGCTAGTGCGCATGGAAGTGCATGGGGACAAACCGGTCACCGCACTTTCCGGCGGGCAGCAGCAGCGCGTGGCGGTGGCGCGCGCGCTTGTGGTGCGGCCCAGCCTATTGTTGCTGGATGAACCTTTCTCCGCGCTCGATCGCAAACTGCGTGAAACCATGCAGGTTGAATTGAAGCAATTGCTGCGCGAAGTCGGTATTACCGCGATTTTCGTGACGCATGATCAGGAAGAAGCCCTTGTGGTTTCCGACCGGGTC
>CAMCEP010000182.1 GCA_945873675.1 Asaia bogorensis | reverse complement strand
TTTCGCCTGCAACGCGAAGGCATTGCGGAATCCATCATTCACCCCGCGGTGCTGGCTGCCATCGCTGCCAATCCGCGCCGCGCCATTGCGATTGCCATGACAGAATGGGGTAGCCCCGGCGGCGCCGCGCTGGTGGTGGATTGGCACCGCGTGGGTGACGCGGCTTCCGCACAGGTTTTCGCCAATGCCGCGCTGGCCGCACCAAGATCACGGCAGAGCTACAACGCCATCGGCGATGCCATCACGCATGCGGCGGCGCTGATCGCTGCCGCACCCTATCTGGCAACTGAACGCGTGATTGATGTGGCCGGCGATGGGCCGGATATGCGTTCCATCATCCTCGCCCCCGATGCACGCGATGCGGCGGTGGCACAGGGCATCACCATCAATGGGCTCGCCATTGAAATCGCGCCGGTCACGCGCGGCAATGAACCGCTGCATGTGCATTATGAACGCAATGTGATGGGCGGACCTGGCGCCTTTGTCATGGTGGCTGAGACGCGGCGCGACTTCGCCCGCGCCATGCGCGCCAAGATGCTGCGAGAAATTGCTTGACCCGCCGCGCTTAGAGCGTGTTGCGTTCACATAGGTTCACGCAACCCGCTCTACATCATTGTTTTTCGAGCATCTTCACACGTTCAGATGATTCCATCTGAACGTGATCTGCTCTAATTCACCAGATATCGCGCCCGCAAATGATCCATGAAATCACTCGGATCAAGCGGCTTGCCGGTGGCCGCGCGCAACAAATCCTGAAAGCCGAGCAGCGATCCCTTGCCATGCACATGGGCGCGGAGCCACCCAAGCAATGGCGCCATATCGCCTTCCGCCAGCGCGGCATCCAGCCCAGGTTCCGCTGCTCGCGCAGCTTTCATCAATTGCGCCGCCGCCATGGCGCCCAAAGTATAGGATGGGAAATAGCCAAAGGCGCCGTCATGCCAATGGATATCCTGCAAGCATCCCTTGGCATCATTGGGCGGGCGAATGCCGAGCAGCTTCTCCAACCCCTCATTCCAGGCGCCGGGTAGATCAGCCACCTGCAAATTGCCTTCGATCATCGCCTTTTCCAAACGAAAGCGCAGAATGACATGGGCAGGATAGGTGATTTCATCTGCGTCCACACGAATGAAGCCACGCGAAACGCGCCGCCATAGCCGCGCCAGATTTTCGGGCGCCACCGCCGCCGCATCACAGCCAAAACGCGTGCGCAATTCACCGCCGAGAAAGCGCAGAAACGCATCCGAACGGCAGGCCTGCATTTCCACAATCAGTGATTGGCTTTCATGGGCGGCCATCCCCGCCGCTTCGCCAACCGGCTGGCGCGCATAGGCTGCCGGTAAGCCGCGTTCATACAGCGCGTGCCCGGTTTCATGCAGCACGCCAAGCAGCGCCTTTGCGGCATCTGCCTCATCATAAAAGGTCGTGATGCGCACATCGGCGGGCGTGCCACCACAGAACGGATGCAGAGATTCATCGAGCCGCGCATGATCATATTCCAAGCCAATACGCGCGGAGAGCGCCTGGCACAGCGCCTTCTGCGCTGGCACGGGAAATGTCCCAGTCAGCGGCATAGGCGCGCCGCGCTTGGCTTGGATTTCTTCTGCGCGCGGCAGGGCTTCAGCCAAAAACGCTTCATAGGCTGCGAAGACAGGCTCCACATCCGCCGCCGTCACACCGCGCTGATAGCCATCCATCAGCGCATCATAAGGCGCCATGCCAAGCGCCGATGAAAGTGCCGCCGCAGTTTCGCGTTGCAGGGCCACAACTTCGGTGAGTGCCGGGCGCACCATGGCGAAATCAGCGCGCGCCTTGGCGTCCCGCCATATTTTCTCGCAAGCAGAATTGGCGCGCGTGGTTGCTTCCACCAGGCTGGTCGGCAAGGCAGTGGCGCGCGCATGGGTGCGGCGCATCAGGGTAAGGTTTGCGCTATCCCAATCACCTTCAGCCTCAGCCTGCGCGAGTTCCTCCGCCACTGCCGGCGCTGTCAGCAATTCATGCGCAAGCCCGGCAAGGGTCGCCAATTGCTCACCCCGCGCGGCGCCGCCACCTGCGGGCATCATCGCACTCGCATCCCAATGCAGCATGGCGGCGGCTTCATTCAGGGCGGCGATGCGCCCAAAGCGGGATCTCAGGCTGGCATAGGCAGGGTTGGTCATTCAGGTCTTTTTCCGGTTGCGCCAGGCAAAGGCGGCGAAGACGCCCACCAGGGATAGCGCCAAGCCATACCAGGTAATGGCATAGCCAAGATGGTTGTTGCGCGGCCGTGGCAGGCTTTGCGCGGGTTCTGGCAGGCTGCCTGCTTGGCCCAGCAAAACTAATCCATAGGGCGCCATGCCAGGCACACCCAAGGCCGTGCCAATCGCCGAGGGGTCGTAATGATAGAAGCGCCGCCCCGCCACATCATCCTGTGCCGCGAAGCGCCCTGCAGGTTCGCCAAAGCGCACATAGCCCATGATGCGTTGGGGGCCTTCTGGCCGGGGTAGGCCGACCAGCCCATCCAGCGGCACCCAACCGCGATCCACCAGCAAGGGCGGGCCGGAATCGCGCAGGAAGGGCACCACCAAGCGCGCACCCATCCTATTGGCGCGGATTTCAATGCCCAGCAGCGCTTCACGCCCATGATCGAAGCGCCCAAGGGCTTCAAGCTTGGCGTAGGGCACGGGCGGGTCGCTGAAGGGCGCAGGCGGCGCGGCTTCGGCCGCCGCAATGCGCCCCAGCAGATCGGTCTTCCACACCAGCCGCTGCGCCTGCCAGGTGCCAAGCACCAGCAGAATGATCAGAACGGAGAGCCCCGCCAAAGCGGGCCAAAGCAGACGACGAGAAAACATTGCAGGGTCAAGTCGTGCTGCGATGGCGCCATTGCAAGCCAAGCAGCATGGCCTTGGCTATGCGCATCACAATTAGCGAAAGCGGCAGCACCACCACGGGCCAGATCACCGCATGGATCCAAAGATCAGGTTCAAACCGCCGATCCACCCAAAGCGCCAACACAACGGCAATGGCGCCGATCAGGAAAATCCCCGCCATGGCCGGCCCATCCCCAGCGTCATGGGCAGAAAAATCAAGCCCGCAGACGCTACAAGTCGGGCGGATGTCCAAGAGCCCCGCAAAAACATGGCCGCCCCCGCATCGCGGGCAGCGGCCAAGCAAGGCTGATTTCAACACGCCGGAAAAGCGGCGCTGATCAGTGATGCGCGATTTCGCCCGCGCCCCACCAATAGATGCAAATGAACAGGAACAGCCAGACCACATCCACGAAATGCCAATACCAGGCCGCCGCTTCGAAGCCGAAATGACGTTCCGGAGAGAAATGCCCCTTCATGGCACGGATCAGGCAGACGAACAGGAAGGTGGTGCCGACGATCACATGGAAGCCATGGAAGCCGGTCGCGAGGAAGAAGGTCGAGGAATAAACGCCGCCACCGTTAAACTTGAACGGCGCCATGCTGTATTCCCAAGCCTGCAAGCCAGAGAAAACCACGCCGAGCAGTACCGTGATCGTCAGACCCCTGATCATCCCCTTGCGGTCATTGTTCAGCAAAGCGTGATGCGCCCAGGTTACGGTGCAGCCGGACAGCAGCAGGATCATGGTATTCAGGAAGGGCAGGTCGAAAGGATCGAAGGTGAGCGTGCCTTTCGGCGGCCACATCGCGACTTCGGCGCCCGACACATGCTGCGGGAAAAGCGCATAATGGAAATAGGCCCAGAAGAAGGCCACGAAGAACATGACTTCGGACGCGATGAACAGCGTCATGCCGTAGCGGAGCCCAATGCGCACGATCGGCGTATGCAGCCCTGGCGTACGGCTTTCCTTCACCACATCGCGCCACCAGAAGAACATGGTGGCAAGAATGCCGGCCAAGCCCAGGAAGAAGACACTGCGATTGCCGTAATGCGCCCAAAGGATAATGCCCAGCACCAGCGCGCCACCGGCAAAGGATCCCACCAGCGGCCAGGGTGACGGATCAACCAAGTGATAGGGGTGTTTATGCAGCGGCGGCGCTTCGCCCTCCGCCGTGGTTGCCTGCGCGTGAGATGTGCTTGCCATTTTCAGTCCTGGTGCCTTCCTCGGGTACGGGCTTAGTGCCCGAACTGGACGCCCGCATCAATCCTGAAACCGCCCCCAAAATCAAGCCCATCGGGCATTAAAACCGGGCCTAGCCGTCAATCAATTCTGCCTAGTGCCGGCCCGCCCAACATGCGGCCCCGCATTGGCAAGCGCGCCGGCCTTCTTTGCATCTTCGATGGTGCGGAAGAAGCTATAGGAAAGCGTGATGGTGGTGACATCGCGCGTGCTGGGGTCCTCGGCGATTTTTGGGTCCACCCAGAAGGTGACGGGCATATCCACACGCTCACCGGGGGTCAGGGTCTGCTCATCGAAGCAGAAGCAGGCGATCTTGTGGAAATAACGCCCGACCTTCTCGGGTGTCACATTATAGGTCGAAACCCCGGTGACCGATGTTTCTGACCGGTTCGTAGCGGAATAGAAGGCAAGCCCTTCTTCGCCCAGACGCAGTGTCACGCTTGGCTGTTCGGGAGTGAAGCGCCAGGGCAGGTTGGGGTGCGTGGTGGCGTTAAAGCGGATGGTGATTGGCCGATCACCCACCGCACCAGGTGCCGCCGCGCTTCGTTGCGTGGTGCCACCAAAGCCAGTGACCCGGCAGAACAGGTCGTAAAGCGGCACGGCGGCGAAGGAAAGCCCAACCATGAAGGTAACAAGCCCGGCCGCCGCAATTCCGGTGCGCTTGTTACGCTTTGCGAGTTCTGCCTTGCGCTGTGCCTGATCCATAGCGGTTATTTGGGAAGCGCCGCGCCCATGCTCAAGCCCGGATAAGGCGTGCGATGCCGATGAAATAAAACAGCACCGAAAGCCCTACCAGCACCAGCAACAGCGCGATATTGCGCCCGCGCCGACGCTTTTCGAAAATTGCGCGTTCTTCCGGCGTCATGGCGAAAGGATCAGCTTTTCAGCGGCCAGCACCGCGAAAAGCGCAAAAAGATAGGTCAGCGAAAAGCGGAAGCATTTCTTGGCCGCCTTGTCGCCCGCAAGGCTGCGGCCCGTTTCATCCTGTGGCTCCCGCAAGACTGCCACGGCATGGCGAATGAAATTCAACCCGAGCAGCGCGGCAATGCCGCCATAGACCGGGCCGGAAAAGCCAACCAGCCAGGGTGCCATGCCAAGCGGCGCCAGCGCCAAGGTGTAGAACAGGATCTGCTTGCGCGTTTCGCGCGCGCCGGCGGTCACGGGCAGCATGGGCACGCCCGCCTTGGCGTAATCCTCATGCGCCCAAAGCGACAGCGCCCAGAAATGCGGCGGGGTCCAGATGAAGATGATGGCGAAAAGAATGATCGGCACCAGCGTGATGTCGCCCGTCACCGCGGCCCAGCCGATCAGCGGCGGGAAGGCACCGGCTGCACCGCCAATGACGATGTTCTGCGGCGTGCGGCGCTTCAGCCACATAGTATAGACCACCACATAAAACAGGATGGAAAAGGCAAGCACCGCAGCTGCTAGGTAATTGGTGGCAAAAGCCATCACCACCACGGAACCAACGCCCAGCAGAATGCCAAAGGCAAGCGCGGCATCAGGCGCGATGCGCCCGGCGGGGATGGGTCGGCGCGCTGTCCGGCGCATCACCGCATCAATATCGCGGTCATACCACATATTGATGGCGCCCGAGGCACCAGCGGCGACCGCAATGCAGAGAATGGCAATCACGGCCAATACCGGATGCAAATGCCCAGGTGCTACCAAAAGCCCCGCGACTGCGCTGAACACCACCAGCGACATGACGCGCGGCTTCAGCAGCGCGACCCAATCGCTCACTTCCGAGATATTGTAGGAAACAGGAAGGGGGGCCGCGCCCCCCTTGCCGTTTTCGATGACCGAATCGCTCATCGTGATACCGTCCGTTGCAGCGCCTTAGCGCATACGAGGAATTTCCTCAAAAGTATGGAAGGGCGGCGGCGATGCCACTTGCCATTCCAGCGTTGTCGCGCCTTCACCCCA
>CAMCEP010000181.1 GCA_945873675.1 Asaia bogorensis | reverse complement strand
CCGAATTTATCCGCATGCAGGCGCGCCAGCGCCTCTCCATAGGCTTTGCTCGCCCCGTAGAAGCCGCTTGGGCGCGGCGGCACATCCGGGCCTACAGGTTCTTCAGCTGGATAGAACCCAATCACATGATTGCTGGAAGCGAAAATCACGCGCTTCACCCCATGCTGGCGCGCGGCGGTGAAGACCGCATGCGTGCCGATGACATTCGCCTCCAGGATTTCATCAGGGCTGCCGCCGGTCTCACGCGGGATGCCGGCCAGATGGAACAGGCAATCCACGCCCACCATGGCTTCGTCGATCAGCGCCGCATCGGTGATATCGCCCGTCAAAACCTCAGCACCCGCCGCATCCGGTATGGGGCGCTTGTCCAAAAGCCGGATGCTGCCTGCCGTGTCCTGCAAGGCCGGGCGGATCACGCTGCCAATTTCGCCCGCCGCGCCGGTAATCAGCAGGCGGCGCCATGTTGCTGTTTGCGCCATCATTCGGCGGTGATCTTCGCCTCAGTGACGATGCGGCCAAGCTTTTCTGATTCCGTAATCATGAAAGCCTGGCTTTCTTCCAGGCTGAAGCCCTGCACCTGCAGCCCCTGTTCTTCGAAGCGCGCGCGGAGTGTGGGTTCGCGCATCGCAGAAAGCACAATGCCATGCAGGCGGCGCATGATGGGTTCCGGCACGCCGGTTGGCGCGAAAAGCCCAAAGAAATTGACCAATTCGTAATTGGCCATGGGCGCGAATTCCGCGACCGCCCCCACATCCGGCAGTTGCGCCATGCGTTCGCGCGATGTCACGCCAAGCGCACGGATGCGCCCTTCGCGGATCAGCGAAAGCCCTGACGCCAGCGAATTATAGCCAAACTGCACC
This sequence comes from Asaia bogorensis, assembly GCA_945873675.1. Lineage (GTDB taxonomy): Bacteria > Pseudomonadota > Alphaproteobacteria > Acetobacterales > Acetobacteraceae > Neoroseomonas > Neoroseomonas bogorensis_C. The sequence goes on along the minus strand of CAMCEP010000181.1, from coordinate 5,192 downwards.
TGCCCGGCTGCGATATCCAATACGGCCGGCCCGGACCCGCGATAGGGCACATGCAGCGTATCCACCCCCGCCACGCGATTGAACAATTCGCCCGCCAGATGCTGCGGATTACCAATGCCCGACGATGAGTATGAGAATTTCCCCGGATTGGCCCGCGCCGCCGCGACCAATTCCGCGACATTGGTAAAGGGCGCGCCCGGAAAACCCATGATTACAATCGGCACCTTCACCATAACCATGACAGCGCGCATATCGCGCGCTGGATTATAGGGCAGGCGTTCCTTGTACATATGCGGGTTGATGGCGGTTTCCCCAGCGCCGCCCAGCATTAGCGTATAGCCATCTGCGGGTGCCTGGCAGAGCGCCTGCGCGCCAATAATACCCGCCGCGCCCGAGCGGTTTTCTACCACAACCGGCTGCCCCAACGCGGCGCGCAAGGGTTCAGCAATAAGCCGGGCAGTAATGTCCTGACCGCCCCCGGCCGCATAAGGCACCAGGATGCGGATCGGACGATTTGGATAGCCATCCTGCGCGCGCAGAATGCCAGGACTTGCCAGAATACCCGCGCCCAAAAGCGCCGCGCCGCGTCTACTAATCATGTGCCCTCCTGCATGGGCGTTTCGGCCCAAGTTTTATTTCCGGAAGTCTAGATCAGTTTTCCCGTGGCGTGAATTCAGCCCGTCGCCGTTGGCGGCACGCCCGCTTCGGTCAAGGCCGCCTGCTGCCGTTCAGCGACTTTCGCGACATCAAAATCAGCGACCAATTCCTGGAATAGTTGATGCCAGTTTAGTTTGGCATTGAGCCGCAGGAAAACCGCACCAAGCCCAATCGCCGCGCGATCCATCAGCGGGAATTCGCGCGGGATGCGCACACCCCCCGTGCGCTTCAGGCCCGCATGCACTTCTTCCGCAATGCGCCGCCCATATTGCGGATCATCACTTTCCTGAATGGGCCGCACGCGGTCTTCCAACAGCGGTTCATACAGGAAGCGCGCCCAAAGGTTCAGCACTTCCATTGTCTCGCGCTTCAAATCCTTGAAGCCCCAAATGCGATAGGCTTCCGCCGCCTTGTCGAAATCCCCATCGCGCACGGCTTCATACAGCATGATCACGCCGCCCACGAAGCGCGGGTCAAAAATCCGCACCACGCCGAAATCGAGCAGATTGATCCCAAAACCATCATTATCCGGCAGGTCAGAGCGCACCTGATAATTCCCCAGATGCGGGTCGCCATGGATCACACCATAGCGATAAAACGGCACATACCAGGCGCGGAACAGGGCGCGGGCATAGGCAGCGCGTTCTTCCTCGGGCGGGTCCTCATCAATGCGTGCCTGAATGGCGCGGCCATCCAGCCAGGACATGGTCAGCAAGCGCTTGGTGCAAAAGGCTTCCACCGGCACGGGCACGCGCACCCCCGGCACATCACGCAACATAATGCCATAAAGCCGCTGCTGCGATGCTTCGCGCAGGTAATCCAGTTCTTCGCGCAAGCGTTCGGAAAGCTCCAGATAGGCTTCCTCATTTTCAAGCGCGCTATCCATGCGGCGATAAAGGCTCATGGCGATTTTAAGCTGCCTGAGGTCAGCCTCAACCACGCTCGCCATATCCGGGTATTGCAGCTTGCAGGCCACGCGCTGACCATCGGGCAGCACAGCGCGATGCACCTGGCCGAGTGAGGCAGCGGCGGCAGCCTCACGCTCAAAAGATTTGAATTTGCTTTCCCATGCCGGGCCCAATTCGCTCATCATGCGCCGGCGCACAAAGGGCCAGCCCATGGGCGGCGCATTGGCCTGAAGGGTCGCCAATTCCTTGGCGATTTCGGGCGGCAGCGCATCCGGCACGGTAGAGAGGAATTGCGCGATCTTCATCATGGGCCCTTTGAGGGAACCCAGCACCGCCTTCAAATCCTCGGCATGCTTTTCGTCTGATTTCAGGCCGAATAGCTTATGGCCGGCAACGCGCGCTGCCATGCCCGTGACGGCGCCGGAAGTGCGCACCATGCGGCGCACTTCGCCAAAAATCGAATGGGCTTCGCGATCATCAGCCATCCGCGCGCTCGATCTCATCAATGAAGCCGGCAATCACATCAAGCCCGCGCGTCCAGAAGGCCGGGTCAGCGGCATTGAGGCCGAAGGGCGCCAGCAATTCCTTATGCCGCAGCGTGCCACCGGCACGCAGCATCTCAATATACTTCGCCTCAAAATTCTTCACACCGCCATCGCGATAGACACCGTAGAGCGCATTCACCAGGCAATCGCCAAAGGCATAGGCATAGACATAAAAGGGCGTGTGGATGAAATGCGGGATATAGGACCAATAAACGTTGTAATCCGGCGAAAAATCAAACGCCGGCCCCAGGCTTTCGGTCTGCACCTGCATCCAAAGTTCACCGATCTGTTCTGACGAAAGCTCACCCTTGGCGCGCGCGTCATGCAATAAAGTTTCAAACCGGTAGAAGGCGATCTGGCGCACCACCGTGTTCAGCATATCCTCAACCTTGGCGGCGAGAAGGCCGCGGCGCTTTCGCGGATCGGCTTCCGCATCCAGCACGGCGCGGAAGGTCATCATCTCACCGAAAACGGAGGCGGTTTCAGCCAAAGTCAGCGGTGTTGAGGACATCAGATAGCCCTGCTCAGCCGCCAGCACCTGATGCACGCCATGGCCCAATTCATGCGCCAGCGTCATCACATCCCGCGCCTTGCCGTGGTAATTCACCAGCAAATAGGGATGCGCTGAAGGCACGGTGGGGTGCGCGAAGGCGCCCGATGCCTTGCCGGGGCGGAGTGCGGCATCAATCCAGGGCTTGTCAAAGAACTCCCGGCCAATTTCCGCAAGGCGCGGGCTGAAGGCGCCATAGGCATCCAGCACTTGAGAGACAGCCTTGGGCCAGGGGATCAGGCTGTCATCCTGATCGGGCAGCGGCGCATTGCGATCCCAATGCTGCAATTTTTCGAGCCCAAGCCATTTCGCCTTCATGACGTAATAGCGATGCGACAGGCGCGGGAAGCTGGCGCGCACAGCGGAAACCAAAGCCTCCACCACCTCATCTTCCACCATATTGGCGCGGTTGCGTGCGGAAGCGGGGCGCGGGTAGCGCCGCCACTTGTCAATAATTTCCTTGTCTTTCGCCAAGGTATTCGTGATCAGCGTGAACAACCGGCCTTTCTCAGTGAAGGCTGCGGATACCCCTTTGGCAGCGGCCTCACGCACCGCGCGATCGCCATCGGAAAGCCTGTTCAGCGCGTCAGACACGGTCAGGCTTTCCGCGCCACTCGGCAGCGGCACGGACACCTTCATGGTGGCAATGGTTTCGTCAAACAGCCGGTTCCAGGCGGATCGGCCCGTCACTTCCTTCTCGTGCAGCAGCTTCTCCGCCTCATCAGAAAGCTGATGCGGGCGAAACACGCGAAGGTCGCGCAGCCAAGGCCGGAAATGGGCGAGGGCAGGGGAGGCAGCGCATTTGCCATCCAGCACCGCATCTTCCAGCCGGTTCAATTCCAGCGTGAAGAAGATCAGATGGCTGCTGATCGTGGTCGCGCGTTCCTGCATGGTTTGATAAAAACGCCCATTGGCCGGGTCTTCCGCATCGCCGCTGAAGACCAGCTGGGCATAGGACATGACGCGGCCCAGGATTTCCTCAATCGCCTCATACTCAGTGATGGCCGACGCCAGGTCATTGCCTGAAATGGCTGCCAGCTTGCCAGCAAGCCTGGCCGAGAAGGCGCGGGCATTGGCCTCGGCGCGTTCAAGGTCGCGGGCCAAGGCCGGGTCATTCGGCGCCTTGTACAGGTCCGAAAGGTCCCAAACGGGGAGGTTGGCGGCGGCGGCACCGCCATCAAGCGGGGCGCGGAGCGGGGAGGGGATGGTGTTTCTGGTCACCCCTCTCATATAGACCGAAGCGGCGCGCGGCCAAGCGCCCAAGCGGGAGAAGGTGAGGCGAATGCCCTATACGGATCAAGGATGGCCCAATCTGCCGGCCATGATGCTGGCGCGGGCGCGGGAATGGCCGGCCAAGCCGCTATTTCGCTTCTGGCGCGGCAAGGCGTGGCAGAGCCTGAATTGGGCGGAATTCGCGGGCCAGGTGGCGGCCTTGGCGGCTTTCCTGCGCGCCCAGGGCATTGCGCCGGGGGACCGCGTGCTGCTGGTTTCCGAAAACCGGCCTGAATTCCCCATTGCCGATACGGCGATCATGGCGATCGGCGCGATTACCGTGCCGACCTATGTCACCAATTTGCGGAGCGACCATGCCCATATCCTGCGCGATTCGGGGGCGCGTTTTGCCATTGTCTCAACCGCAGCGCTTGCGGATCGCGTGCTGGAAGGTGCTGCCCTGGCGCATGGCTTGGATGGCTTGCTCTGCTGCGAAACCCCGCCCGAGGCGCAGGGGCTTGCGCGCCATTTCTGGGGAGATGCGCTGGCGACCGCAGCCGATCCCTTGGCGCTGGAAGCCGAGACCCATCTGATCGCGTCTGAGGCTTTGGCCTGCCTGATCTATACCTCCGGCACTGGCGGAGCGCCCAAGGGAGTAATGCTGCCGCACCGCGCGCTGCTCGCCAATCGGCATGGCGTGATGGCGCTGGCGGAAAAGCTGGAATTGGATCGCAAGCCTTACCTGTCCTTCCTGCCGCTATCGCATAGCTATGAACATACGGTGGGCGGCTTTCTGCTGCCGTCCTACGGCATGGAAGTGGTCTATTCGCGCGGCGCGGATCGGCTGGTGCAGGAAATGGCGGAAATCCGCCCGGCCATCATGACTGCAGTGCCGCGACTTTTCGAAGTGCTGCGCGCAAGGCTGCTCGGCGCGCTTGAGAAGGAAAAGCCCATCAAGCGCTGGCTGTTTGACCGCGCCTTGCTGCGCGGGCAGCAGCGCATGGCCGGTGCCTCGCTTGGCTTGATCGGCGGCATCGAGGACACGCTTCTGGAAAAACTGGTGCGCGAAAAAGTCCGCGCGCGTTTCGGTGGCGCGCTGCGCGCTTTGGTCTCGGGCGGCGCGCGTCTTGATCCTGACCTGGCGGCGTTTTTCATCGCGCTTGGGCTGCCTGTGCTGCAAGGCTATGGGCAGACCGAAGCCGGGCCGGTGGTGAGTGTGAACCTGCCCTGGGCCAATCGGCATGAAAGTGTCGGCATGCTGCTGGAAGGTGTTGAATGCCGCATTGCCGCCGATGGCGAAATCCTGATCCAGGGCGCCCT
>CAMCEP010000180.1 GCA_945873675.1 Asaia bogorensis | reverse complement strand
CATAGACGCCGACCAAGCCCTTATAGATTTCGGGTTTCGTGGTTTCGTTCATCGGGTTGCTTCCCTTGCTTTGTGGCTTCGGGTCAGCGCCAGTGGCGCTGACCCTGCCATCCTCAATTACCAGTTCAGAAGATGCCAGGCTTGCTGTCCAGCAGGCCGCCAGCCGGCAGCGCCACATTCAGCGCACTCAGCTCACCCGCCTTCAGCTTCGTCAGATCCTGCACCACTTCCAGGAAGCGGTTGGACTCGCGGGCGGAGATGATGCCATCGGTGATGGTCTGGAATTTGCGGATGTAATCCGCCCGACCGAAGGGCTTGGCGCCATTCGGATGGGCATTGGCGACACCAAGCTCATCCACCAGCTTCGATCCATCCTTGAACAGGATTTCCACGCGCCCACCGAAGGAAAGCTCATTCGGGTCGCGGGAATGGTATTTGCGGGTCCATTCCGCATCTTCCCGCGTTTCGACCTTGTGCCAAAGCATGACGGTATCAGCCCGGCCCGCCCGCTTCGGCGCATAGCTATCCACATGGTGCCAACGGCCATCCTGTAGCGCGACCGCGAAGATATACATGATGGAGTGATCGAGCGTCTCGCGGCTCGCCTTCGGGTCCATCTTCTGGGGATCATTCGCCCCGGTGCCGATCACGTAATGCGTGTGATGGCTGGTATGGATGATGATCTTCTCAATCGCATCCATATCCTTGATCTGCTCGCGCATGCGAAAGGCCAGGTCAATCAGCGCCTGGGATTGGTATTCGGCCGAGTGTTCCTTGGTGTAGGAATCAAGGATGGAGCGCTTGGGTTCGCCCGCTTCCGGCAGCGGCACTTCGTAATAGACCGGGCCATAGACATCCTTGCGGTTGGACCGGCCGGAAAGCACCCAGGCAATCACGCTGTCTTCACCTTCATAAATCGGCGAAGGCGCGCCCTCACCACGCATGCAGCGATCCACCGCTTCCACCGCAAGCTTGCCTGCATGGGCCGGCGCATAGGCCTTCCAGGATGAAATCTCGCCCTTGCGGGATTGCCGGAAAGAAATCGAGGTATGCAAAGCCTGCTGAATGGATTGGAAAACCACTTCCTGCTTCAGGCCGAGCAGCGTGCCGATGCCGGCAGCGGCAGCGGGGCAAAGATGGGCGATATGGTCCACCTTATGTTCATGCAGGCAAATCGCGCGCACCAGATCAATATGCAGCTCATAACCGGTCGCCAGGCCACGGATCAGATCGCGCCCGGATTTTCCCATGGCCTGCGCCACCGCCAGCACTGGCGGGATATTATCGCCGGGGTGGGAGTAGTCAGCGGCGAGGAAAGTGTCGTGCATATCCAATTCGCGCACGGCAGTGCCATTCGCCCAGGCCGCCCATTCCGGGGAAACCGTGGTGGCAGATTTCACGCCAAATACCTGCGCGCCACCCGCCTTCTTCGCATGACCAAGCGCCATGCCGCGGGCAGAGACAACGGGGCGGCGATTGATGGCGGCGATAGCGACCGAGGCGTTGTCGATGATCCGGTTGATGATCATCTCCTGCACCGGCTTTTCGACCGCGACCTTGTCCACGGCGACTCCGGCCATTTTCCAGGCCAGTTGGTCTTCGCGCTTCAATAGCGCCTTGGATGGGTGAACCTTTACGGCGTTGAGTTTCATCTGGGGCTTCTCCCTTTGTTGCTGGCGGCTTGCCTGATGGGGGGATGTTGTGCGCCCATCCCGCGCCATCGTCCAATCCAATTGACGTGGCGCGCTGATAGGTTTTCCGTATGGACAAAATCATATTGGACGAGAGATGGATTTTCGCCTGATCCGCCGCTTGGGGCATTTTCTGGCCGTGGCCGAAGAAGGTCATTTCGGTCGCGCTGCTGCTCGGCTTGGTATTTCGCAACCGCCGCTGACTGCGCAAATTCAATTGCTGGAAAAGGAACTTGGCGTGAAGCTGCTGGAGCGCAGCGGCAAAGGCGCACGCCCGACACGCGAAGGGGAAGCGCTGCTGCCACTCGCACGCCGTATCGCCGGCAATGCGGCTGATCTTGAAAGCCTGGCGCGCGAATTGCGCATGGGCCATCACGCGCCGGTTTCGATCGCCTGCGTCACCTCAGCGCTATTCGATTATCTGCCGCCCATCGTGCGCGCCATGCAGGCCGCACGCCCCGAAGCCGCTATTGGTGTGCGGGAGATGGATACGGCCGAGGCTTTGGAAGCGCTCCGCCGTGGTGAGGTTGATCTGGCGCTGCTCCGCGCCGATCGTGACCGCGCGCCGATCAAGCTGAGGCCTTTGGGGGAAGACAGGCTCGCCGCCGCTTTGCCGGAAGGCCACCCAATCCTGGCCGGGCCTGATCCCCTGCCGCTGGCGGCACTCGCAGAAGCGCCGATGTTGATGCTGCCGCGCGCGATCAGCCCAGCCTATTCGGATGCCATGACGGCGGCTTGCCATGCGGCGGGCTTCACACCGCGCGTGATGCGCGAAGTGGGTTCGGCCATGGCGCAGCTTGGTTTCGTCGCGGCCGGGCTTGGCGTGGCTTTGGTCTCGGAAGGCATGGCGCGGCTTAATCCACCGGGCGTTGCCTTTCGCATCCTGGCCGGGCCCATTCGCGGCGTTGGTGTCGCACTCGCCTGGAATGCGGAGCGGGAGAATGAGGCGACGAGCCTCGCGCTTCAAATCGCCGATGCGCAGTTCGGCGGGAATGATCAGCGCAAATAGCGCTTTTCAATCTCCCGCATCGCGCCATCACCCTGAAGGGCAAAGATATCTGCGACACTGGCGATGGAGCCTTCGACGCCAGCGATGCCGCCATCGGCGATGATGCGCGCAAAGCAACGGCGCATGGCGGCGACGGCAGCGCGGATCGCGTGATTGCCGCAAATGATCAGCCCCACTTTGCCGAGTGCCGCGACTTCGGCGAAGGAAAGCTCGGGATAGGAAGTGGGCACCAGCACCAGCGGCACCGGGCCCCGCCAGGCACGGCAAAAGGCCAAAATCTCATCCGGCGTTTTCTGCTTGCTATGGATCAGCACCGCATCCGCCCCGGCTTCGGCATAGGCTGCACCGCGCTTCAACGCCTCATTCTGACCCAGCCCCGCGATCAGCGCTTCCGTGCGGGCGATCACCAGCGGGCCGCCCGCGATGCGTGCGGCTTCGATCTTGCCCTGGAATTCTGCAATCGGCACCAGTTCCTGCCGACCACCGGGGCGCAGGCTGCTGTCTTTCGGGAAGGTCTTGTCTTCCATCACCACGGCCGCGACACCCGCCGCCGCGTAGCGCGGCACCAGGTAGGCGACATTCACCGCATTGCCCTGCCCGGTATCAATATCGGCAATTACCGGGGCGGGCTGCGCTTCCACCATGGCGCGCATCGCCGCCAGATGCGTATCCCAGGATAGGATGCTGGCATCCGGCACGGCATGGGCGGCGGAAAGCTCAAACCCGCTGCCCCAAATGGCATCGAAACCCGCTTCGGCGGCGAGTTTTGCTGAAATCGCGTTATGCGCCGCCATGGCAAGCGCGGGGCGGGATGGGTCAAGGCGGGCGCGAAGCCGCGCGGCAAGGTCATTGGCCATGGGTGATCCTCACCTTGGTTGGCCATTAGGATCAAGCCCGGCACTGGCCCGCGGCGCCCGGCTGCTTTAGGTTGCAAGTCTGTCATTGCGCAGCCGCAGGAGTAGCTTATGCCCGCCACCACACCTTTTGATCGCGTCATTCGCGGCACGCTGGTGTTGCCTGATCGCATCCTGGCCAATGGCTGGATCGCGACGCGTGGCGACATCATTGCCGGCATTGGCGAAGGGCCATCACCGGTCGCCACATCGGTTGAGGATTACGGCAGCAAGCTGATCATGCCGGGATTGGTGGATGGGCATATGCATACCTCATCCTCACGCGGTTGGCCGGGCATTGAAGGTGCGTCGAAATCCGCTGCCGCCGGTGGGGTCACGACTTGCGTGGACATGCCCTATGACGTGCCGCGCCCGGTGACAGATGCCGATATTTTCAAGGAAAAGGTGGAGTATGTGAACCGCCTATCCCATGTGGATATGGCGCTTTACGGTACCATCCTGAAATCGGGCGGCGTGGATGCCATTGCAGGCCTGGCCGAAGCCGGCGCCTGTTCCTTCAAGCTTTCCACTTATGAATATGACCCGGTGCGCTTCCCACGCATTGACCACCCCACCATGGTCGCGGCCTTTCGCGAAATCGCCAAGACCGGGCTGATGGTGGCCGTGCATAATGAAGACCAGGAAATCGTGGTGCGCCTGACCGAGGAAGCCAAGGCCGCCGGCAACACCCAGCCCATCTGGCATTGCCGCACCCGCCCGCCGCTCTGTGAAACCATGGCGGATCTCGAGATTTTTGAAATCGGGCTTGAGACGGGTGCGCATGTGCATATTGCCCATTCCTCGCTGGCGCGGGGCTTTGAGATTGCCGAGGTGTTTCGCCGGATGGGCGGCAAGGCATCGGGCGAAGCCTGCCTGCAATATCTTTGCATGACGGAAGAAGACATCATCCGGCTGGAAGGCTTCGGCAAATGCAACCCGCCCTTCCGCACGGCCGATGAGGTGGAACGCATGTGGGGCGCCTTTGCCAAGGGGCAAATCGCCTATGTCTCCACCGATCACGCGCCCTGGCCGCGTGATCGCAAAACCTATACGGGCGATATCTTCACCGTGGGTGCGGGGCTGACGGGGATGCAAAGCTTCGCGCCGGTGATGTTCTCGCTTTTGAAGCAGCGTGGCCTGTCACCCAGCCTGATGGCGCTTTACTGCGCCGAACGCCCGGCGCGCTTCCATGGGCTTTATCCGAAGAAGGGCGCTTTGCGCGTTGGGGCGGATGCCGATTTGCTAGTGATGGAAGAAGGCGATTTCACCTTTGATGCGCGCGACATCCAAGACCAGGAAGATGCCAAATGGTCGCCCTATGATGGCATGAAGGTGAAAGGCCGCGTCGCCGCCACCTGGCTGCGCGGGCAGCAGATTTGGGATGGCAAGCAGGTTTTGGCCAAGCCCGGCGCCGGGCGCTTCGTGCCGCGTCAGCACAAGGAAAGCTATGTCGGGGAATAAGGAAAAGCAGCGCCCGGAAGGGCATTGGATCAAGCGCCAGCCGCGCCCTTCCAAGCCCGCAGCACCTCCACCGCGGCGCAAGCCCGGGCTGGTGCAGGCGATGATCGCGGGTTCGGTTGGCATCATGCTTGGGATGTTGAATGCCGCCGCCACGGGCGCGGGCGGCCTGCCTGATCCCGTGCCGGCGATTGCCGCCGGCATTGGGCTTTGCATTGGCGCCATTGCGACCTGGCGTCTGTTTGGTGGCACGCGGCAGGATTTTCGGGATTTGTTTTTCTGAACCCCCGCTTGCCGCCGGAGGACGCTTGGCCCATGGAAGGGCCTCCATTTTTTCGCAGGGAGAAACGCGATGAATTCAGCAGATTATTACGTGAAGCACCTCGCGGTGGATTTGCCTTTGGCGACCGCCGATAAGATTGCCGATGTCACGCTGGCAACTGGCCGCGCGGCGGGCATGCTGCCGCTGACCGTGGTGGTGCTGGATGCGGGCGGGCATGTTGTGGTGCAAAAGCGCGAAGATGGTTCAGGCATTCTGCGCGCCGAAATTGCGCGCGGCAAAGCCTATGCCGCGCTCGGCATGGGCATTGGCAGCCGCATTGCGCGTGATCGCTTGAAGGAACGCATTGCCTTTCAGGCCGCCGTCGCCGCCGCTTCTGATGGCCGCTTCGTCCCTGTTCCGGGTGGCGTGCTGATCCTGAATGCCGCCGGCGCCGTGATTGGCGCGGTTGGCGTCAGCGGCGATGCATCAGACCGCGATGAGCATGCGGCTTGCGAGGGTATCAAGGCCGCCGGGCTTGCTTCTCACCCCGATGCGGCGGTTGAGAATTGGCGCGATGCAGCCTTGTGAGTTCAGTCGTCGCGCCGCCCTGCTTGGCGCTGGCGCGGCGCTGATCAGTAGTGCGGTGCGGGCGCAGGAGGCTTATCCCTCCCGCCCGATCCGCATGATCATCCCCTTCCCCGCCGGTGGTCCGACCGATGTCTATGCGCGGCTTTATGCTGAGCGCCTGGGCCGCGAATTG